>NZ_JBHSGT010000056.1:0-94714 GCF_042654605.1 Enterococcus eurekensis | reverse complement strand
ATTATTGAGTAATTCGCTGTCTATAAAGGTTTTTAAAATTTTTTATGCATTTGATATTGCAATTAAGCTTTCATGCGAAATTAAAATTGGTTGCTTTATTTAATTTTTTAAAGCTTTACTACCAATATCTTTACGATAAAACAGTTGATCGAGTGCTACGCTTTCTAACGCCTGATAGACTTTTTGTTGAGCTGCTTCAATAGTCTCTGCATGTGCTTCAACTAAAAAGACACGACCACCATTAGCAACGAGTTGTCCTTCTTTTTCAGCTACGCCCGCATAAATCACCGAAACATCTTCATTGGTCATTTCAGGCAAGAGCATACCTTTTTGATAAACTTCAGGATAACCTTCAGCGGCCACAACTACACCAACCGATGCTTGGTTGTTCCATTTAATTTCTGGTTTTTCATGCGCAATCAACTTGCTGATTACTTGTGCTAAACTACTTTCTAAACGCGGTAAAACAACTTGCGTTTCCGGATCACCAAAGCGGGCATTAAATTCAATCACTTTCGGTCCTTGAGCAGTAGCAATCAAACCAGCATATAAAATCCCGTGATACGGTGTTCCTCTTTGGATCATTCCTTGGACCGTTGGATGTAAGACTTTCTGAACGGCTTGCTCCACCATTGCTTCAGAAATTTGAGGAACCGGCGAGTAGGCACCCATCCCACCTGTATTTGGACCTCGATCAAAATCAAACGCACGCTTATGATCTTGTGCAATAACCATTGGATAAACGTGTTCACCATCAACAAATGCTAACAATGAGAATTCTTCTCCCACTAAAAATTCTTCAATGACAACTCTAGCGCTGCTTGAACCAAATTTTTGTTCTTCAAGCATTTCATGCAAAGCTTCAATCGCTTCTTCAACCGTCTCAGCAACAACAACCCCTTTACCAGCGGCTAACCCATCCGCTTTAACCACAATTGGTGCACCTTGTTCAAGAACATACGCTTTAGCTGCTTCAAAATCAGAAAATGTTTGATAAGCTGCTGTTGGAATTTTCATTTCAGTCATAAGTTCTTTGGCAAATTCTTTTGAACCCTCAATCATCGCTGCTGCCTGATTTGGACCAAAGATTTTTAAACCAGCTGTTTGAAAATCATCTACAATCCCATTTAACAAAGGAATTTCTGGACCAACAAATGTCCAATCAATTACTTCTTTTTTAGCAAAAGCAATCAAGTCTTGGTGCGCATCTTCCGCAATATCAAGAATCTTAATCCCATCCTTGAGCATACCGGCATTGCCTTTCGCACAAAAGACGGCAGTTACTTGTGGATCTTCTAATAGTTTTTTTCCTACGGCGTGTTCACGACCGCCACTACCAATAATCAAAAGCTTCATCGCGTTCTCCTTTTTGTTACCTAGCTATTTTTAATGTTTAAAATGACGTAAATTAGTGAAGATCATTGCAACACCATATTGATCGGCCATATCGATTGATTCTTGATCTTTAATACTACCACCAGGTTGGATAATCGCTTTAATCCCATGTTTTGCCGCATATTCGACACTGTCACTCATTGGGAAAAAGGCATCGCTGGCTAAAACAGCTCCTTCAATTTGGTTGGCGGCTGTTGCTTGATCAATTGCAATCTTAACTGAACCCACACGATTCATTTGACCCGCACCAATACCAACTGTCCGTTCACCATTGGCTAATAAAATCGCATTTGATTTTACGTGTTTCACACCATTCCAAGCAAAAATCATTGTCGCTAATTCTGCTTCAGATGGTTGGCGTTTTGTAACAACTTTCCAATCAGTTGGATTTTCTTTTTGACTATCTGGACTTTGAACTAATAAACCACCTAAAACAGAAACCACTTCTGCTTGTTCACTAACCGCTGCTGAAAAATCAAGCGTTAATAAACGAAGGTTTTTCTTTTGAGCTAAAACTTCAAAAGCATCTTCATCAAATGATGGTGCAATAATAATCTCTAAGAAAATATTTTTCATTTGATTAGCAACATCAAGCGTAATTGGACGGTTCAAGACAACAATTCCACCAAAGATCGAAACTGAATCCGCTTCGTAGGCATTCATAAATGCTTCATAAGCCGTTTCGCCAGTACCGATTCCACAAGGATTCATATGTTTCACCGCGACTGCGATTGGTTTATCGTATTCTTTAGCAATTTTAATCGCTGCATCGGCATCACGAATATTATTATAAGAAAGCTCTTTACCATGTAGTTGTTTAGCACTTGCAATTGAAAAAGCTTTCGGTAAAGCATCTTGATAAAAATCAGCTGCTTGATGACTGTTTTCACCATAACGAAGTGATTGTTTTAAATCATAAGTTAACGTTAATTGCTCAGGTTCTGTTTCACCAACAAGTGTTGTTAAGTAGTTGGCAATCAACGCATCATAAGCCGCTGTGTGACGGAAAACTTTCGCTGCTAATTTTTGACGAGTCGCAAAAGTGGTTTCACCATTTGCTTTTAACTCTTCTAAAATAATTGGATAATCGCTAGGATCAACTGCGACTGTCACAAATTGATGATTTTTAGCAGCTGAACGCAACATACTTGGTCCACCAATATCAATGTTTTCAATCGCATCGGCTTCGGTTACATCCGGGCGACTAATTGTTTCTTTGAATGGATATAAGTTAACCACAACTAAATCAATTGGATGAATAGCATGCTCACTCATTGCCGCTACGTGACTTTCGAAATCACGACGACCTAATAAGCCACCATGAATTTTTGGATGAAGAGTCTTAACTCGACCGTCCATCATTTCTGGGAACTCTGTCACTTCTTCAATCCCAATCGTTGTGAGACCCGCTTGATCTAAAGCTGATTTTGTTCCACCGGTTGAGATGATTTCAAAATCTAAAGCAACTAATTCTTTTGCTAGTTCAACAATTCCTGCTTTATCAGAAACACTAATTAACGCTCTTTTTAACATATGAATAAGACTCCTTTTGAATAATTTCTCCTAGTACTTTCGGATACCAATAATGTTCCAATTGATGAATCTTTTCTTCTAAACTCTCTAATGTATCTTCTGCCGTGATTTCCGTTGGCACTTGAGCGATAATTGGACCTGTATCAACGCCTTCATCGATATAATGAATCGTTATGCCACTCACTTTTACCCCGTAATCAAAGGCATCTTGAATCCCATGTAAACCTGGAAAACTTGGTAATAACGAGGGATGAAGATTGATAATTTTTTTAGGAAAAGCTTCCAATAATGTTAATCCGACAATCCGCATATAGCCCGCTAAAACAATTAACTCGACGTCAAATCCATGCATCATGCGTTTAATTTCATTTTCATAATCGACTTTACTCGAAAAATCTTTTGGTGAGAACGATACCGTTGGCACCTGATATTTAGCTGCACGCTCTAATACAAAAGCTGATTTTTGATCACAAAAAAGAACCGCAATTTCAGCTTGAATGTCTTGTTTTTCAACCGCCTGAGCAATGGCTTCAAAATTACTGCCATTGCCCGATGCGAAGATGGCTATTTTCATCATTTTGCTTCAATCCATTCAATTGCTTGATCCGCTTGCGCTTTGACTTGCCCAATCACATAAGATTCACTATTTTCCACTTTAAGTAGACGCTGAACTTCATCTACTTTATCGACTGAAACGGCTAAGACCATTCCCGCACCCATATTAAAGATTTCATACATCTCCATTGTCGGAATCTTTCCATATGTTTCTAAGTCTGTAAAAATAGGTAGGATTGGCCATGAGCCTAATTGAATTTCAACAGTCAAGTTTTCTGGTAGCATACGAGGAATATTTTCAACAAAACCACCACCTGTAATATGCGCAATACCGTTAACTAGTCCTGCTTTTACTAAAGGTAAAATTTCTTTTACGTAAATTTTAGTTGGTGTCAATAATTCTTCTCTGACCGTTTTTTGACTAGCATTTAATATGCTGTCGCCGGTTAATTGATTCATTTCAAAAAAGACTTTACGGACAAGTGAATAACCATTTGAATGAATTCCTGACGAAGGTAAGGCAATTAAAACATCACCCACAGCAATTTTTTCACCTGTGACTAATTGTGATTTTTCGGCAATTCCAACTGCAAACCCAGCCAAATCATAATCGTTTTCACTGTACATACCTGGCATTTCTGCTGTTTCTCCACCGATTAAAGCAGCGCCGGCTTGTAAGCAACCTTCCGCGACGCCAGCAACAACAGCTTCTAAACGTTCTGGATGATTTTTTCCAGTTGCAATATAATCAAGGAAATAAAGCGGCTCGGCACCTTGTGCAACAATATCATTGACACACATGGCTACACAATCAATGCCAATTGTATCATGTTGATTTTCTTGGATCGCGACCATTAATTTGGTCCCTACCCCATCCGTTCCAGAAACAAGAACTGGTTCTTTAACATTCAAGGCACTTAAATCAAAACAGCCACCAAAGCCACCTAAAGCACCCATGACACCCAAACGCTCGGTTTTCTTTACATGTTTTTTAATCCGCTCTACTACTTCATAGCCAGCTTCAACGTCGACGCCTGCTTTTGCATATGCATTCGGCACTTTGCATTCCTCCAATTATAAATTCACTTTGTTCTCTTTTAATGATGCACGGTATTTTTTCTCATAATCATATAATGGTGTTGGATAATCGCCATTGAAGTAGGCCATGCACAAACCAGAATAAGGGGCATCAAATTTTAAACCAATCGAAGAAATTAAGCCTTCTTCACTTAAAAATGCTAATGAATCTGAACCAAAACGTTCATTCATCTCTTCAATACTTAAATCTGCTGCAATCAATTCTTTGCGTGTTTTAATATCAATTCCATAAAAACAAGGGAATTTTAACGGTGGCGATGCAATGCGTAGGTGAACCTCTTTCGCTCCTGCCTCTTTTAGCAATTGAACGATTCTTTGAGATGTTGTCCCACGAACAATCGAATCATCAACTAAAATCACTTTTTTCCCTTCAACAACGCCACGTACGGCAGACAACTTCATACGTACGCCTTGTTCGCGCAACTCTTGAGTTGGTTGAATAAATGTACGAGCAACATATTGATTTTTTACTAAACCTAGTTCATAAGGAATCCCTGAAAATTCAGCATAACCACTGGCAGCTGAAAGAGAGGAATTTGGTACACCGATAACCATATCGGCTTCGATTGGCGCTTCTTTTGCTAATGTTCGGCCCATATTTTTACGTGCAGTATGAACATTAACTCCGGCAATATTCGAATCAGGTCTTGCAAAATAAATATATTCCATCGAACAAATTGAATGCTGTGTTTCAGTTGTATACGTGTCAATTTTTAGACCGTTATCATCAATTACAACAACTTCCCCTGGTTGGACATCACATACAAACGATGCTCCAATCGCTTCTAAAGCACACGTCTCAGAGGCAATCACATACGATCCATTTTTCATTTGACCAATTGATAATGGTCGGAAACCATTTGGATCAAGCGCTGCATACATTGCGCTTTCAGTCATTAAAATATAAGCAAATCCGCCTTTTACAATATTTAAGCTTTCTTTTAAACGATCTAAAAAAGTTGGCGCATTACTTTTACGGATTAGATGCATTAAAATTTCTGTATCTGAACTAGAGTGAAAGATTGCTCCTTGTTCTTCAAGTTCACGACGTAAAGTTTTAGCGTTGGTTAGATTGCCATTATGGGCAAGGCTCACTTGGCTATCAAAAAAACGAAATAAGAACGGTTGAATATTATCAACATGACCATTACCAGAAGTGGCATAACGAACATGACCAATCGCTGCATTACCGTATAATTTGCTGAGTCTTTTTTCGTTCGCAAAAACTTCAGATAATAGGCCTAATCCACGATAGCCATGTAATTGTCCTTCTTCATTTGAAACAATTCCCGCACCTTCTTGACCACGATGCTGTAAATTATGTAGGCCAAAATAAGTGACGCGAGCGGCATCTTGGTGTCCCCAGACACCAAAGATCCCGCATTCTTCATTTAAACTTTTTATTTCAGTTGACATGAAAGTGCGTCCTCCCAAACTTGTTTAGCTTCACTTGTAACTAATTCAATCGCCGCATCTTTTGCAGTAATTGCCAATTTTCCTGTATTGGTTACTTGACCAATCGCTGTTGCTTGATTACCAACCAATGTTTCAAAAGCAACTTGATTTTCTGGAGAAACACTTAGAATGAAACGTGATTGCGTTTCAGCAAATAATTCTTCCTTCACTAAATCAACTTTAACATCTACACCAAATTGGTTACCAAAAGCGGATTCCGCAATCGCCACAGCTAAGCCACCTTCACTACAATCATGAGCGCTTGCCACAAGGTCTGCTTGAATGGCTGCTAAAACGATGTCTTGATTAGCTTTTTCTGTTGCTAAATCAAAGTTCATTAATTTCCCTTCAATTTTACCTAATTGCATCTTTTGAATTTCACTACCGTTAAAGTCAGCAAATGTTTGACCCACAACATAAATCAAATCACCGGCTGTTGTGAAATCTTGTGTTGTAATATGGGCAACATCTTCAATTAGTCCAACCATTCCAATGACTGGTGTTGGATAAACTGATTGACCATTTGTTTCATTGTATAATGAAACGTTACCTGAAATAACTGGTGTTGATAATGTACGGCATGCTTCTGAAATACCGTCAGCAGCTGTCCATAATTCCCAGAATCCTTCTGGTTTATCTGGTGAACCAAAGTTTAAGCAATCTGTAATTGCTAATGGTTTCCCACCAGAAGCAACAATATTACGTGCGGCTTCCGCAACAGCAATTTGTCCACCAATTTCAGGATTCAAATATAAATAACGACTATTACAATCCATCGTCATCGCTAACGCTTTGTTCGTACCACGTACACGTAAAACAGCAGCATCACTGCCAGGTCCAACAACGGTATTTGTACGAACTTTTGAATCAAACGTTTCATAAACTAATTTTTTAGAAGCAATTGTTGATTGTTGTAATAAATTTAGTAACGTCTCATTGGCACTTATTACAGTTGGAATGAAGTTATCCATTTGTGCAAATTCAGCAATTCGGGCAGGTTCTTGGTATTCTTTGTAGTAAGTTGGTGCATCTTCTGCCAAAGCATCAACTGGTAAGTTTGCGACTTCGATATCATTATGATACAAGCGGTATTGTCCATCATCTGTTACGACACCAATATTCACCGCATCTAACTCATATTTTTCAAATAAATCAATGACTTGTTGCTCTGCACCTTGTTTGACACATAGAAGCATGCGTTCTTGAGATTCTGATAACATCATTTCATAAGGAGTCATATTTGTTTCACGCTGTGGCACATCATCTAAGTATAATTTTAAGCCTGAACCAGCTTTTGAAGCCATTTCTGAACTTGATGAAACAAGACCCGCTGCACCCATATCTTGGATTCCGACTAAAATATCACTATGTTCTAAAATTAATTCTAAACAAGCATCCATTAATAATTTTTCTAAGAATGGATCACCAACTTGAACCGCTGAACGTTGTTGCTCTTCCCCTTCAACAAATTCTTCAGAAGAAAAAGTTGCACCATGAATCCCATCGCGTCCCGTTTTCGCACCAACGTACATAATCGAGTTCCCGATTCCTTTGGCTTGACCTTTTTGAATGTCTTTATGGTCAATTAAGCCGACACACATCGCATTGACCAATGGATTTTTTTCATAAACGGCATCAAATTGAATCTCTCCGCCGATTGTAGGAATACCAATACAGTTACCATAACCACCAATCCCAGCAACGATTTCTTCAAATAAATATTTTGTACGATCGTTGTCTAATTCACCAAAACGTAAAGAGTTTAACATTGCAATGGGTCTAGCACCCATACTGAAAATATCACGAATAATTCCACCGACACCTGTAGCTGCACCTTCATAAGGTTCAACAGCTGAAGGGTGATTATGGCTTTCTGCTTTAAACACGACTGCTTGTCCGTCACCGATATCAACAATTCCTGCACCTTCGCCCGGTCCTTGTAATACGTGTTCTCCAGTAGTTGGGAATTTACGTAAAACCGGTTTCGAATTTTTATATGAACAATGTTCACTCCACATAACTGAGAAAAGCCCTGTTTCAGTATAGTTCGGCAAACGATTTAAAATTTTTTCTGAGATTAAACTGTATTCTTCGTCTGTTAGTCCCCACTCAGCATAAATTTTACGATCCTTAATTTCTTGCGGTGTTGGCTCCATTACTTTATTCATTTATACAGTCACCTTTCCAAAGTTCTTCAAAATTGATGCAAAGAATTTTTTTCCATCCGTTGAGCCAAGTAATTCTTCCATTGCTCTTTCTGGATGAGGCATCATTCCTAAAACATTCCCTGCTTTATTCGTAATACCCGCGATATTTTTTAGACTACCATTCACGTTATCTTGATACTTAAAGACGATTTGGTTGTTTTCTTCTAATTCTTTTAATGTTGCTTCATCACAATAATAATTACCTTCACCATGAGCAATCGGCAATTGCAACACTTGATTGGCTTCATATTCAGAAGTAAATTTCGTTTGATTATTAACAACTTCTAGAGGAATGGTTTTACAAATGAAATGTAGTGATTCATTACGTTTTAATACACCCGGTAAAAGACCCGCTTCAGTCAATACTTGGAAACCATTACACGTTCCAAAAACTGGTTTGCCTTCATCCGCAAAACGAATCACTTCTGACATAATATTTGAAAAACGAGCAATCGCTCCACAACGTAAATAATCGCCATATGAAAAACCACCTGGTAATAAGACGCCATCAAAGCCTTCTAAGCTTGTTGCATCATGACGTACATATTCTGCTTCTGCCCCCATGACATCTTTGATTGCCCAAAGTAAATCAAGGTCACAATTAGAACCTGGAAAAACAATGACCGCAAATTTCATGTTATGCTTCCTCCAGTGTTTGAATTTCATAACGATATGTTTCCATATTGACATTCGCTAATAACTTGTCACAAACTTCTTCAATCATTTCTTCAACGGGACGATCTGATTTTGCAATTTTTATTTCAAAATACTTACCAATACGAATATCTTCCACTTCTGTGTAGCCTAAACGATGAACCGCACCTTTAACTGCTTCTCCTTGTGGGTCTAATACTGATTCCTTGTAAGTAACATAAACTTTTACAAAATACATTTGCTCTTCTCCTTTGTGAGGCGCTACTTCACCTAATTATCCGAACGATTCTCAACTCACCATTCTTCAATAATCGGTATTAACTAGCTTTCGTCCTCTATTTGATGGCTTCATTGTAACAATCCAATGAATAACCGGTCAACAAAATATTTACATTAAATATACATTGCCGAATAATCGTTCGTGTTTCGATTGATTTCGAATACAAAAACACCCTTAAGAACGGAACATTCGTCTTTAAGGGTGTTTTCTTTTGTATTTAGTTATTTTAATTCGGCCAAACATTCGTTTCATCAATTTCTTTTTTTGTTTGTTCTAAATCATTCGTTGTAATTGTAATATGTCCCATTTTACGACCTGTTTTTGCTTCTCCCTTGCCGTAATAATGAAATTGCCATTGTGGTTGCTGACTGATTTGTTGGTAACTTCTTTCAAGTTCCTCGCCTAAAACATTGATCATAATTGCTGGTGATAGTAACTCAACCTCACCTAAAGGCCAACCACAGACCCCACGAATATGCGCATCAAATTGACTCATATTACAAGCTTCAATTGAATAATGCCCAGAATTATGTGGTCTTGGTGCTAATTCATTGACATAAATACTACCAGATTCGGTTAAAAAGAGTTCAATTGCCAGAACACCATGTAAATTTAGCGCCTTAGCAATGACTTTTGCAATTCGTGCAATCTCATTTGAGACATCTAAAGGAACATTTGCCGGAGCAATCGTTTGATATAAAATATTATTGCGATGAATATTTTCAACAATTGGGAATGTTGTAAACTCCTCACCATTTCCTGCAACAATTACAGAAAGTTCTTTTTCAAAAGGAATCCAAGCTTCAAGTTCACAAGTTCCTGTACGTAGTAAATTCATCGAAGGCGCTAAATCACTCATATCTTTTAAAACATATTGACCTTTACCGTCATAACCACCACGAGTTGTTTTTAAGACACAAGGATAGCCAATACTTTCAATCGCGTCTTGGATATCAGTTGGGCTGATAATTGTCGCATAAGGCGCAATCACAATATTATTTGCTTCCAAAAAAGATTTCTCTAATAAGCGATCTTGCGTAATCGCTAATAAATCTGTTCCTTGAGGGACTGGAACTTGTTCTGTAATCGCCGCTAGCGCTTCAACATTGACGTTTTCAAATTCATAAGTCACTACATCACTACGTCTAGCCATTTCTTCTAAAGCTAAGACATCATCATAATCAGCTAAGATATGCCAATCAGCAATTTGAGCAGTGGGACAATTTTCTGCTGGGTCTAAAACCCCAACTTGAAAGCCCATTTTTTTCGCACTCATTGTTAACATTCTTCCTAATTGCCCGCCACCAATGATACCAATTGTCGCGCCTGGCATTAACGGATTAACCAAGTTGATCACTACTTTCTATTACCATTTCTTCCATTTCTTGTCTTCGATCTGAAAGTTTTCTTGCTATAGTTAAATCATACATCGAAAGCATTTGAACTGCAAGAATCCCCGCATTATTTGCTCCCGCTTTTCCAATTGCGGTTGTGGCAACTGGGACACCCGCTGGCATTTGGACAATGGATAATAATGAATCCCAACCACTGAGTGCTCGTGATTGAACAGGAACACCAATTACCGGTAAAGTCGTCTTAGCTGCAACCATTCCTGGTAAATGCGCGGCCCCGCCAGCTCCTGCAATAATCACTTTAATCCCTCGGTCCCTTGCTCCTTCAGCATACTTAAACATTAAATCGGGCGTTCTATGAGCAGAAACAACTTTTTTCTCATATTCAATACCATAGAAGTCTAATTGAGCACAGGCCTCTTTCATCGTTTCCCAATCTGAAATACTTCCCATAATGACTGCAACTTGTGGATTCATTTATTTTACCCCTTTTTATATTCGATATCCGTATTCTAGCAACCTTAAACGATGAAGTCAAAAATTAATCGTACATTACAATCAAATAAATCAACAATCGTTCGTTTTTTAAGTGAAATACTGTTCTGTTTCGAAAAAAAGACAGCTTGAAGACGTCCCTTCAAGCTGTCTGATAAAAATAACTTATTTATTAGGCATCCGCTTCAATAAATGTCACTTGCCCATCATTTAATGATTGAATTCGTGCTAACGAAACAACATCAATTCCCATACTTTCTAATAATTCACGTCCATCTTGGAATGATTTTTCAATTAAGATGCCGACACCTTCAACAGAAGCACCTGCTTGCTGACAAAGTTCGATTAAACCTTTTGCCGCTTGACCATTCGCTAAAAAATCATCAATAATTAAGACATTGTCTGATTCACTTAAAAACTTGCGTGAAATTGAAATCGTACTCGTTACTTGCTTTGTAAAAGAATAGACGGAAGCCGTCAATAATTCCTCATTCATTGTTAAGCTTTTTGATTTACGGGCAAAAATCATTGGAACACCTAATTCTAATGCACAAAAAATCGCCGGTGCAATCCCAGATGATTCAATCGTAACAACTTTCGTGATCTTTCTTTCAGCAAAAACTTTAGCAAAAAGCTCACCCATATTTTTCATGAGCTGTGGATCGACTTGGTGGTTGATCAAACTATCAACTTTTAATACGCCATCTCCTAAAACATTTCCATCTTGTTGAATTCGTTTGACTAATTCTTCCATCGTAAATTAACTCCTTTTATTTTATCACTCTTAATATCTATTAAAAAAGACACCTTTTTTGCTACATGCAAAAAAGGTGCCTTATTTAATAAAACACTTTTTTCACTTATAGTCCGGTATTTACGGTACCAGGTAGAAACTGTCGACCAATTACGACGATATATAAGGAAGACTAATTATGAAAAACACAAAACTAATTATGCCTTGAACCATCTAAAAAAACAAGAGAAAAAGCTAAAATCAAGCTAGTTCTCTTCATTTTTTCATCAAATCTTTATTCTTCAAAGGAAACGCGTTCAATTTCACGATAATGTTCCATCTTTTTACTAAAAAGCTGACCATTCGTCGGTGGTGTATATGTGACGGCATTTGCACCAGCCTGAATCGTACCCCTGATACTTTCTTCCGTTGGACCACCAGTCGCGATAATTGGTAAGTCAGGATATAATTGACGAAAATGTCGAACAACTTCTTCCGTTTTTCGTCCCGCACTAATATTAATAATTTTAACACCCGCAGCAAGTTTATCTTCAATCGGTGTATAGAGACTGGTAACCGTACTAACAACCGGGATATCAACAACAGCACAAACATCAACTACGGTTTCAATTGGAGTGGGTCCATTTAAAACAACACCAATTGAGCCTTGTGCTTCAGCAAATAAACTCATATAGCTCGCGCGGGTTCCCTGAGTTAGACCTCCGCCAACACCAGAAAAAACTGGAATATCTGCTGCTTCAATAATACTTTTCGTAATCGCCGGATGGGGTGTGAATGGATAAACTGCTATCACCGCATGAGCATTCGTATTACGAATAATGGCAATATCCGTTGTAAAAATGATTGATTTTATTAATTTCCCGAAAATCATAATGCCACTACATTCGTTAATCACTTCCGGTACTCTGACAATATCTTTTCTTAATTCTGTTGAAATGTTTGGCACAAATTTTTCTGTCACACGATCACTCCTTGCTAGTCATATTGATCTAAATGATAAGTTTCAATTACTTGTATTACTTTGTTAGCATAGCCCGGATCCGTAGCATAACCGGCTGCTTGTAGCGCATTGGCTGCTTCTTTATAGCTTGGTGCCGTTAAAACCGCTTCATATTTTTGTGGACTCCAATCAACACCATTTACAAACAGCATCGTATGGTCATCCATAGATTCTTCCCATGATTGATAAACACGGAAATCACCTTGAATTGTAATCCATTGGCCATTCACATATTCCTGGGTATCCATTGTTACATAGTCTGAGTGACCAAATGATTTAATTCCAAATAAGTTATTATATTTACTTGATAACTCACTGTTTCCCCAATTCGATTCTAAAATTGCTTGCCCAATAATAATACTCGGTAAAATCCCATAACCTTTTTGTAACGTTTGGGCATGCGGTACTAAGCGTTCAATAAATGCTTCCTTTGATAGCTGAGAATTTTCTTGTTGTGCATCCTCAGTCATATAACGTGGTGCTTCATCAACCAAACCTCTTAAAGAAAATACAAAGGATAAAACGATTAAAAAGAGTCCAGCTAAAATTAGAGGAAATCTCAATGGAGACTGTCTCGGTTTTTTATTTTTTTTCATGCAATCACTATGTCTCCTTTAATAAATCCAAGTATTCCTCTAAGGTCAATTGATGCGCTTCGATGTATTTCGCATGTTCGATTCCAACATAACGATAATGCCAAGGTTCGAAAGAAATCTCGGTGATTTCTTCTTTCCCTTTAGGATAGCGTAGAATAAAACCATATTCACGTGCATGTGTCGCCAACCATTTACCACCTCTTGTTTCAGCATATGCTTCACTTAAAAGGTTATCCGTAAAATTATTCGACCAATCTTGATCGACAATATCAAAAGTTAAACCAGTGTGATGTTCGCTATAACCGGGTTCAGTGGATGTCTGTTTAACAATCTTTTTCGCTGAAACTTCCGACTCTCCTTGATAGATTAAAGCATTGACATTCTCATTAAAAATTTGTTCTTGATACGAAATAGAACGGTAACCTGAAACGAGCATCAAATCAATCCCATCTTCTTGAGCTGCGATTAACATTTGACTATATGGGTCCACAATCCGATGATCCAGCATCATTCCATTGTCAAGCGTCGTCAATGTCTCGGTTGCTTCTTCTTTTAATTTATGACTTGGGCCAACTAAGACCAAATTCCAATCGGTCAGTTCCCCCTCAGGTAAAGACTCTGACACCTTTTTTTCGTTTATTTGTTCTTGTTCATTTAACGTATTAATTTTTGCGGCAATTGCTTCTTTTGTCCCTTTTGGTACGTATTCTCTTGTCACAAATCGATTAATTCCATAAATCAATATCACACCTAAAACGCTCATGGTTATTGTTGCAATTATTTTTTTCAATTTCAAAATCAATTCCTCAATTCATTTCTTTTTCCTTACACATAAGCGTCCTCTAACTCTTGATTCACCCAATCTAAGAGGGCAACTTCTTGTCGAACGATTTGATTTTGAATGGCTGCCGGTAATCGAAAGTTCAAAACATCGTCAAAGCCCCATTCACCATATTGTAAGCTGACACGTAAATCAATCAAGGCATCTTTTTTCTCTTCTTCTTTGAGTTGCTGAAATTCAACAACCCCACTGTTTGTATTTAACCATTGTTGCGCAATTTTAATTTTTAATTTTTTATACTCAGAAACAGCGATATGACGTTTTTCAGGGTAAATAATCGTTTGTCGTAAAACCTTTTGTAAAAGCATCCACTCATAATCACTAAAAATATTTTTAACTTTTTGACTCTCTTCAGGTGAAAGACTTGTTTTTCCGTGCTTCCAATTTTCCCACCTTTCAAAAGAAATGCCTAAGTGATTCTTGTAAAATTCTTCTTCTGAATAATAATTCTCATAAATACCACTTAAAATCAGATTAATATAAATTTCGTGCATGTTGTTTCCTCCTAACGAGTATTTTACTTTGTAAATCAATTGAATGATAGCAATAAACGTAAAAATTGAATAAATTTTATCATTTGAAACAATCAATGTTTCATTGCCTATTATAACCTATAACAGTTGTTTTTTGTGAAATATCGAAACCATTCAAACAGCCGCTCCATTCCCAAAATAGGACTGAGGCGGCGAAATGTTATCGTTGCATGGAAAACTCTGCTTTTAGCTCAATGAAATTTTTAAAAATTTGCAAACATTGAAAAAGTCGTGCACGATTTTCAAATTCCTCACGGTTTTTTGGCAATGGTTTTAAACGGTAGCTCTCCGTAACTAAATCAATATTTTTTAACAATTGTATACCATCATTTGCTTCTGACAATGTCTCTCCTGCCGTTGTTAATAAAATATGAAGATCTTCGACCAAAGCTTTTTCAATTTCAATTTTTTTCAAAATAAAAATCATTTCCCTTAACAGGCGAACTTGGGAGCGACGCATAATAAAATATTCCTCATAATACCAGTTTTCTTCAAACCATTGATTTTCTTGATGCATGTGTGCCTGCTTTTGACCATTATCAATACTTTCTAGCAAGGCGTCGCATGAGATAACTAAATCTTCTTTATTCGTCTGTGCCAAGTGATCGGCCATATCTAGCAATAGTTGTCTGACATGAACTTCGATTGTTTCTTGCTCTTGCTTAATTCTTTTTTCGAGATTAGGCATATATAAATTAAGCAGTAACGCTACACCTACTCCTATTCCCATCAGCAAAAATTCATTGATAATCAAATCCCAACCAAAGTTTTGTTCAAGTAAATAATGAGTGACTAAAACAGAAGTGACGACGATGCCATCGGTTAATGAAAAACGGACCGTTAACGGAATAAAAAAAGTTAAAAAAAGTGTAAAACCCAATGGCGAATACCCCACGAGATTAAAAATAATGGCGGCAATGATTGTTGCCAGTGTCAACGATGCAACACGTGCCATCCCAGTATTAAAAGAAGATTTTTTTGTATTGCCCACACTTAAAATTGCGATAATCCCTGCTGAAGTATAATAGAGTAAATCAAGTTGTTGGGCAATAATCAGGGCAAAAAAGCAAGCCACAACGGTTTTAAGTGTTCGTAATCCAATTTTCATGTTGTTTCCACCTTCCTTTAGCTATTTTAAACGAAAGCTTCTAAAATTTCACTAGCGTTTTAAATGAATTTTCGATAAACTAATTAAAAGAGGTGTTTTAAATGAATATTGGTCAATTTCGAATCGGTATGCGAACGATCAAATCTTCTCTTGCAGTGATGATTTGTATTTTGCTTTTCTATTTTTTTAACAGAGGAGATGCAATGATTGCTGCTTTAGCCGCTGTTTTTAGTTTGCGACAGGATATGCCAACTACGATTACCTTTGCACGTTCTCGCGTATTAGGGAATATTATCGGTGGTGCTGCTGCACTCTTTTATGTTTTTATTCAGAATATGGTGCAACACCATACACTAACAGAACTTCTACTTGTGCCACTAGCTGTTGCTTTTGTCATCATTTTATCTGACGGTATCAATAACCATGCTGGTATTATTTCAGCTGTTGCTACATTACTTTTAATTTCACTGGATTCTGAAGGTGATAAATCCTTTGTTTTTGCCTTGCAGAGAATTTTAGATACTTTTATTGGAACGTTGGTCGCAATCGGCTTAAATTATTTTCTACCTTTAGCCCCAACGCAAACAGAAGAATAACGCAAAAATAAGCGTCTGAATCGGTAGAGTCGTTGTTTCTCTATTGATTTTTTTATTGCCATAAAAAAGGGGTGGAGCCTCCCGCTCACCTGCGAAAAATCGCCTTGTTGACAGAAGCTACGAGACCGTTTCGAGCCATGGTCTCTCAACCCGAAAGCTTCAAACTCTAGTTAAGTGCTAAAGCACCAACCTAGAGTAATTCATATTTCGTCTTTTGGCGTAGCTGCACAAGACATTTTTCTCCGATCTGCTAGTGTTTTTTATTGATTCTTTAGATTGCTTCAGATTGTGAGAAAAACAATCTCTGAACGACGTAGATTCGATCTCTTAAATGATAGAAAACACAATAACCATAGGAAACACGTCTAATTACTATAATTTTATTATTCAAGTACTCAGTGACACCTTTTATTTCCCCTCCTCCAACCATCTTCCGGGAAAGTAATATTTGCATCTGTTAATCCAAGCATGTTTCTAATATTATTATGCATGAGGCTTCACTCTTGATTTGTGTTTGTTTTCGACGACTACATTTTATCAGTTTGAGGCCTTTTTTTGTCGGAAAAATTAAAAAAGTGCTGAAAGAAAATCTCTATGACATTTTTCCATCAACACCAAATATTATACAACCGCAAAAATAAGCTATGACATCCGTCACAGCTTATTTTTTATCTGAAATTTATGTCTAGTTCACATTCGTTAACTTGCATTCAAGTGAAAAGACGAATCTTTTCCATGTAAAAAGTAAAATCACCTTTCACATTTCCCTTCTTATTCGTTTGATTTTAACGCTTCAATCATATCGACTTTTTTCAACTTCTGATACATGACAAAACCGACCACAACTGTAAAGAAGACAGTAATCAAACTTGCGTATACATAACTTAAGCCATGAATTTTAGGTGAGAACATCAACATATCTAACTCAACTGTTTGTAATACGTAACCGTGTAAAATTTTACCGAAAAGCAAACCAATTCCTACACCAAAAATCGTTAAGAAAATATTTTCTCGGTAAATATACATCGTCACTTCATTATTATAAAAACCTAAAACTTTAATGGTGGAAAGTTCGCGAATACGTTCAGAAATATTAATATTGTTTAAGTTATATAAAACAATAAAGGCTAATAATCCCGCTGAAATAATCAAAATCCACACAACTAAGTTTAAAATTTCAGTCGTCTCGTCTAATGCGGTTGAAGAATCCGATAAGAAGGAGACATTAATCACCCGATCTAATTTCATCAATTGATTGGCAATCTTTTTCTCTTCATTTTTTGTTAGCGAATCCTCAAACAAGAGCAACTCACTATTGAAGGCCGGTTCTTTCGCAAAGACTTTTTCATAATATTTTGGTGACAGATACGCAAAATGACCGACATAGTTTTCAACAACGCCTGAAATAGTTATCTCAAACGTTTCGCTATCCGCATTTTTTAATTCTAGCGTATCTCCAACGTTCACATCAAACAACTTCGAGAGCTTTTCGTTAATAATCGCGCCATCGTCATTCAAAACAAATGTTTCTTGCGTCTGACGGTCTTCAAAAGAAACAAAGTCTGCGATATCGTCGATGTTTTCTGGTACATAGACTGTTAAATCTTGGATATTTTCTCCAGAAATCTCTGTCGTTAAATTCTCTGAGGCTAATGCTAAAGAAGTCTTTAAGCCCGTTAGATCTGAGCGTTCCTCTTGATAAAGTCTTAGTTTTTCTTCAGTGGCATCTTGATTGAAACTAACAATACCTTGATAATGCCAAATCTGATTAAACTGAATCGGTACAATGTCACCAATGGAGTTTTTCAAACCAAAACCCGTAACAATCATTGCCGTACAACCAGCAATGCCAAAAATAGTCATAAACATTCGTGACTTATAACGGAATAAATTACGCATGGTTACTTTTTGATTGAAGTTCAAGCGACGCCAAAGAGGTTTGATACGTTCAATTAAGATAACTTTACCTGGTTTAGGTGCTTTTGGCCGAAGAAGTGTCGCTGCCGTACTAGCTAAATCAACTCTAAGAACAATTAAAGCGATACCGACCGTACAAAATAGGCCGACTGCAATACCAATCAGAGAGTATGATAAGTACCATGGCGTTGAAAACTCTTTAATACTATAGAGTTGCCCATAAGCATTAATAATAATCGTTGGGAATAAATAAAAACCTACAAGCAAACCTAACAAAGTTCCCGTTAACCCTGCGGCTAACGAATAAATCAGGAACTTTTGAGCCACTTCACTGTTTTTATAACCTAAAGCCTTGTAAGTCCCAATCTCCATTCTTTTTTCTTCAATCATCCGTCCCATCGTTGTTAAACTAACTAGAGCGGCAATTAAGAAGAAAATCGTTGGGAAGACCGTTGCAATGGAAGAAATCCGATTGGCATTTTGTTCATATTCAAGATAACCAGGATTGCTTTCACGTAAAACTGTCGTAAACTTCGCTTCCTTCAAGTCATCTAGTTTTGCTTTTTCTTCATTTAATCGGGTTTGAGCTTTTTCAAGTTCAGGAATTTTCTCTTTTTGTAATTTTTCAAATTTCGCCTGTTCTTTTTCAAATGTCGTGCGACCAGCCTTTAATTCCTTTTCAGTCGCATCTAATTTCTGTTGTCCGCGCTCCCGCTCAACAATTAATGTCTCACGACCACTGTTTAATTGCTTACGCCCCTCACGTAATTGCCGTTGTGCTGCGCGAAGTGCTTCTCGACCCTCGTCTAGTTGACGCTGCCCCTCTTCAATTACTTGAAGACCAGCTTCCAATTCGGATTGTTGTTGGGTCAACATTTGTAATTGATTTTCAATTTCTTGGCGTTGATTCGCTAATAATTCTTGTAGTTGTTGCATCTCTTGTCTAACTTGTACTAGATTTTCTAAAGTCAAACCATTAATAATTGCATCAATCACTGTCTGTAGCTCAGAAGCATTTGGCAATTGACTAGCTAGCAGTTGGAGTAGACTTTTTAATTCGCCCAGCGCTGCTTGTTGTTCCTCATCATTCAGTTGCTCCAATTGGTCAAGTAGGATTTCAATCTCTTTAAAAACAGCCTCTGCCTCATCTAACTGTCCCAAAGCTAATTGAATTTCGTCTAATTGATCAAAAATTTGTTCCAATTGCTCTTGGTAAGCTGCTAATTTCCCACTATTTTGATCGAGTTCTCGTTGTTGATTATTTAAATAATCAGTTTGTTGATCAATTTCATCTTCGGCTGCATCCAATTGCTGTTCTTGTCGCGCAATTTCCGCTTGTCCATTTGCAATTTCAGTTTGAAATGTTTTCTTGCCTTCAAGAAAAGCTTTTTCGCCACTTTCAAGTTCTTTCTTAGCCTGTAATAGTTCTTTTTCACCCGCTTGCAATTGGTCTTTTGCTTTGGTTAACTCTTTTTGATTCCGCTCAATTTCATCCAAAGCCTCTGTCCGGATTTCTTTCAAACGTTCGGTTTTTCTAGGATCAAGTAAATCTACTAATAAAGCCTTATTGTCTTTCATTTTTTGCTGATACGCTTCAGAATAAGCCACTTCATCCGTTAGATTCACAAATGAAACAAGCATTCGACCGTAAGCGTCAAGATTAAATGCCTCCGGTAAAACAAAGACAAAGGCATCGATGGCGCCATTACCGACATTCGTGTTGCCGCGTTTCGCATTATCGATAAATTCCGGACTTTTCACAAACCCTACAATTTCAAATGAATGATTCTCCAATTGCTTATCTACATCGTCTGATTGATCAATTGTATAAGTCTCACCAATCTTATATTTCTCATTTCCTTGCAAAATACTATCGATGACAATCTCATCCGGCTCGTTTGGTAAACGTCCTTTAACGACATTCAATTTATTTAACGAATCCTTATCATCATAACTTAAAAATCGAAAAACTTGATTACTCTGATTGGAATGAATATCTGCTAAGTATTGAAGTGAGATCGCTCCAATCGCCTCATCTTTTTCAATAATTTTTTTATCTTCGTTAGAGAAACCTAAAGAGGAATAGACACTCACATCGGCTAAGTCATATTTTTTAAAATAATCATCGGCCGAACGAATCATATCTGGACCCGTTGCACCAATTCCAACAAAAAATGCTACTCCTAAAAAGATAATACCCAAAATTGATAAAAAACGGGCTGGTGAATTGGTAATTTCTCTTAAACTAGTTTTTAATAAAGCCTTTTTTTTCATTCATCATCTACCACTCAATCTCTGAAATTGGCGTCGGATTTTCATTAATTTCAATACTTCGAACTTTTGCATCATTAATGCGAATCACCCGATTTGCCATAGGTGCAATTTGCGAATTATGTGTAATAATAACCACCGTCGTCCCTATCTTACGGGCAGCATCTTCTAATATTTGTAAGATTTGCTTTCCTGTTTCATAATCAAGGGCTCCAGTAGGCTCATCACATAACAATAATTTCGGACGTTTTGCCAAAGCTCTGGCAATTGTCACCCGTTGTTGTTCACCGCCAGATAATTGTGCGGGAAAATTGTTCATCCGATGACCCAATCCGACTTGAAATAACACTTCTTCTGGATCTAAAGCATCCTTTACAATTTGTGAAGCCAATTCAACATTTTCTTTAGCCGTTAAATTGGGAACCAAATTATAAAATTGAAAGACAAAGCCCACGTCACTGCGACGATATGCTGTTAATTCCTTATCTGAAAAATTCGCAATATCAACGCCATCGATAATAATCTCGCCACTATCGCAGCTATCCATACCACCTAAAATATTTAGAACCGTCGACTTACCTGCCCCACTTGGCCCCAATATCACGGCAACTTCTCCTTGTTCAACATTAAAAGTGACACCATCATTTGCAAAAATTTCAGTGTCGCCCATTCGATATTTTTTTACTTCGTCAATCACTTCAATATAACTCATCGCACACGTCTCCTCAGTTGTATTCCGTTTCTATTGTATCATAATCACTGTTTTCTTCCATTAATTTCAAAACGAGAACAAAAAAAAGAGGGGATTTTCTCCCTCTTTTTAAATATTTTATTAAGCGTGGTATCTTTCAACACCGTCTAAGTAAGTTGCTTCTAAGGTCATATCACGATTCAAGACGATGAAATCTGCGTCACGTCCTGCTTTAATTTGACCACATTTATCAGCGATGTTACAGCTCACAGCTGGCACGTAACTACCCATTAAAACTGCTTCTTCAGGTTTCGCTAATTCCCAATCTACAACATTTTTGATTGCTTCTTTTAGTTTTAAAATACTTCCTGCTAAGCTGCCTTCTTTTAATCGAACTGTGCCGTCTTTAACGACAACTGGAAATTCTCCTAAAATGTAATCTCCATCAGGCATACCACCAGCCATCATACAATCGGTAATTAATGCGACATGATCATGACCGACTTTATTAATTAAAACTTCTGCTGCTTGTGGATGTACATGGTGACCATCACAAATTAATTCAGAGAAGACTTTTTCTAACGTCATCAATGCTCCAACCATCCCTGGTTCACGGTGATTTAAACCACGCATTCCGTTAAAAGCATGAACGAAAACACTCGCACCTGCATCAACGATTTCAGTCGCTTCTTCTAAAGTTGCATTACTATGCCCTAATGCAACAACAACGCCTTCTTTTGTTACAGCTTCAACAAATTCTTTGACGCCTTTACGTTCTGGTGCCAAGGCGATTTTTTTGATGATACCGCCTGAAGCTTCTTGCCATTCATTAAAAATTTCTAAACTTGGATCACCAAAATATGAAGGGTTTTGTGCCCCTTTATATTCTTCAGTAAAGAAAGGACCTTCAAAATAAATCCCTTGAATTTTCGCGCCAGTCACTTCATCTTTGACTTCCCCTAAAGTTTTAGCAACTTTAGTTAATAATTCACGACTTGAAGTTAAAGTTGTTGGTAAGAAAGAAGTTACCCCACACGCAAGTAACGCTTCAGACATGACTTTAATTCCCTCAGCATCATTGTCCATCACGTCATGGTTCATATAACCATGGATATGTGTGTCGACTAAACCTGGTGCAATCCATTTGCCACTATGGTCAATTACTTCACCTTGTTCTGGTAATTCTTTGAAATGTTGGCCGAATTTTCCATCGACAATTTCTAAATACCCATTGTTTTTTGTTGTTGAATGATAAAAGAATTTATCTGCTTTTACAAACGTTCTCATTAAGCTCGCCCCTTATTTGATTACTATAGTTAAAGTACTCCTAATTTTTTTCGAAGTCAAGCTTCGTATAATTAATCACGAACAATTTTTTGTACCATATTCGCTAAAAAAAAGTACTCCGTTGCTTCCGTCGATTGATTATCAACCTCCAAAAGCTTACCATTTAATGTAAATAATTCTTCCAAATAATAATAACTACAAAATTGTTGAGCTAAAGCCATTCCTTCTTCCACAATTTCAAATGCTTCTGTATAACGTTGTTGTTCAAATAATAACTCTCCATAATAAAAATAAATCTTATTTAATTCAAAGTTCTTTCTTTCTTCTGGCAGGACATCAATCAACTGATAAACCCGTTCTAATTCAATAAAAGCAGCTTCTAACTGCCCATTTTTTTGGTACATCCGTCCCAAGTCAGCCATCATCTGAATTTCTAATATCGAAATATTTGGATTTTCTCGTTTATGTGTATAGGAAATAGCTTTTTTTAATAACTGTAAAGCTTTAATAGTCTTTTTTTCGACGTAAAATGCACAAATACTTAAGTAGTAGTCATATCTTTGGAAATCAGCATCCAAAAATAAGCTATTGATTAAGCTTTCATCTTTTAATAACTGCGCCATTTTTAAATAGTTTTTTTGAATAAAGTGATGATGAACTTTATTCAATTGATCGTTTCGTTGGTTAATTTCTTCTGATTCAAATTGCATCAATTGATCCATAGTAATATCTAATCGTTGACAAATTTGTTGCAAAATGACTACATTTGGCAATTCTTCATTATTTTCAACACGACTAATCAGGCTTTGAGCACAGATACCTTCAGCAAGCATCTTTTGCGTCATTTTTTGTGACTGTCGCAACTTTTTTAAAGTTTCCCCAAATGATTCCCGTTTTTTTATCATGCTCTACCCCTTTATTTCAAAATATGCGAATTTGCATTTTAAATTTACCATATTTTGTAACATAATACAAAAATAGAAACTATTTTAAAAATGTGCATCATACTAGACAATCGATTGGAGTGTTGTTCATGGAAACGCAAACAAACGTAACATTCAAGTGGGAAAATATCACTTTATTTGGTCTTATTGAGAAAGAATACGAAAATTCATTTTTAATTCAAGTTAAAGAGCCTTCTGCAGAAATCGTTGAAAAATATAATGGCAGAATGGTTATCAGTAAAAAGATTTGCCAAAAAACAACAAAATAATGAAGACTAAACAAAAAATAAAACCTGTCATTTCATGTTAAAACGTGAAAGACAGGTTTTTTTAGTTGAATAATTACTTTTGTTTATACGTTTCTAAAAAGCTACGCATCCGGACGGCCGTTGATTCTAATTGATCCATATTTGGTAAATAAACAATTCGGAAGTGATCTGGCGTCTGCCAATTAAAACCCCCACCATGTACTAATAAAACATGATGTTCATGTAAAAAATCTAAAACAAATTTTTCATCATCATAAATGTTAAAACGTTTAATATCAATTTTCGGGAAGATGTAAAATGCTGCTTTTGGTTTGACTGCTGACAATCCAGGAATATCGTTAATTGCCTTATAAATAAATTCCCTCTGTTCATAAACACGACCACCCGGTAACATCAACGCATCGGCACTTTGATGGCCACCTAGAGCAGTTTGAACGATTTGTTGCGATAAAACGTTGGAACATAAACGCATGGAAGACAACATATTCAAGCCTTCAATATAGCCATTAATATTCGATTTATCGCCACTAATTGCCATCCAACCAACACGGAAACCCGCGACACGATGTGATTTAGATAAACCACTAAACGTCACAACTGGTCGATCAGGTGCTAAAGCTGCAATATGATGGTGCTTGTGCCCATCCATTAGTAAACGATCATAAATTTCATCTGAAAAAATAATTAAATCAAACTCTCGAGCGATTTTGACAATTTCTTCTAAAATTTCCTTTGGATAAACTGCTCCTGTCGGATTATTAGGGTTAATTAAAACAATTGCTTTTGTTTTCATTGTAATCTTCGAACGGATGTCTGCAATATCAGGATTCCATTCACTTTGCTCATCACAAATATAGTGAACGGCTTTTCCACCTGCTAAGGAAATGGAAGCTGTCCAAAGTGGGTAATCAGGCATTGGGACAAGGACTTCATCTCCGTTGTTACATAAACCTTGCATCGACATAGTGATTAATTCACTCACACCATTTCCCGTATAAATATCATGTATTGATAAATTTGGAAATTTTCGAACTTGGTAGTATTGTTCTACTGCTTTTCTAGCAGAAAAAATACCTTTAGAATCGGAATATCCTTCTGACTCTCTTACATTCAAAATCAAATCACGCACAATTTCATTCGGTGCTTCAAATCCGAAAGTCGCGGGATTACCGGTATTTAATTTTAAAATACTAATCCCTTCTTCTTGCATTCGATCGGCTTCTTCCAGAACCGGTCCACGAACATCATAACTTACCCCATCAAGTTTTGTTGACTTTTCAAATTTTCTCATTGATTTTCCCTCTTTCAATCCCATTCGATGATTCCTAGATCAACGCGTTAAACGATTTCTATTATAGCAATTTTTTTTAGTCGCATGTTAATCTTTTTTCTAAATATTCTTATTCTTTTAAGAAATATTTAGAAAAAACATTCGGATTATCAAACTTCATATTGACAACTCTGTTATTTATCGGTAATATTTTGTTATTCGCGGTCGTGCTGGAACGGCAGACAGTCACGGTTGAGGGCCGTGTGAGGAAACTCGTGTGGGTTCAAATCCCATCGACCGCATCGTTTAGAGAATAGCTTATACAGCTATTCTCTTTTATTATGGATTGAATAGTAAAAACAGACGAAACATGACCCTTAACATTGATTAGGATCCCTTTCGTCTGTTCTTTTAACTAAAATAATTTCTTTCAGTTAAATCGTCGCGTTCTTGTTCAATCATTCCCTTTAGTGAACGATCAAGGCTCATTTTTTTCTTTTTAGGTTTCTCCCCAGTATCTTCAACTGATTGCTTTGAAGCAAACTTTTGAACACTTGGATCTTCGTCGTTGCGCTCTTGATATGGAGTCACATCGGTATCAAATAACAAGTAACTTCCTTCCGGTTTTTCCATCGATTTTAACAATTGATTTTCTGTAATTATTGCATCTTGTGCATCTGGAATAATTGATGCCGGAATGTATTTAGGAACAAAATAGGCTCTCCCAGAATATTGACGTTTGACAGACGGTACCGTTTCAGATTTTTTCTCTTTAACTAAATAGGAAGCTTGCTTCGGTCCTTCACCAAAAAACTGCTTTTTACCGGTCTTTGTCACTTCCATCTCAACTCTCTTTGAGTAGTCTGGTAGATTCGAACGATGGCGTTTCAATTCCTCTTTTTGACGAATTGACTGACCCGCTTTATTTGCAGTACTACGATTCGAACGACGCAAGTCTTTAATTTCAGCTGGATTTGTTTTTCTTGAATAAAAAGGTGTTTCACTCTCTTCCGTTAAAATCCAATTCTCTTCACTTGAAAAAAGATTTCTTTTTTCCGCTCTTTGAATTTTGACACCTTCTTCATCTGAATAGGCTGGAAAACGAGTGTGTGTTCGTTTAATTTCTTGGTTGTCTTTCATCTCACTCATCCTTTAAAAGATTTCCTTTATCTTACCACACTTTCTCTACAAGCAAATAGTTTTTTTAAGTATGCTTTCACACCTGTCCTTCTAAAATATGATAACTCAATCCTTCCAATTTTACATTTTCTAGCTGCCTATTAATGGCTTTAGCCACTGAAACTGGACTCGTTGTAAAGCTTAAAGGTTCCGTTATTTGATAGCTAGAATCTAGGGGATTTACAACCAACGCTTGATAAACACTTCCTAATGTACGTGCAATTCCAAACAGCCCTAAGTTGTAAAATAAGTGAATCTCACCTTCTATTAAAACTTCACTCGTTTTTCTTAATGCAATCCATTTTTGACAAATGGTAAAAAGCGTTATATTTTGTTCTTTCCAAGGAAAAAATTTTCGATTTTCCGGATCTTTTCCACCTGTTAAACCTGCCTCATCCCCGTAATAAATGCAAGGAACACCAATAAAGAAAAAAAGCAGACCAAAAGCTAAATCGAATTTTTTGACATCTTGATTTAACATTGAAAAAATTCTTTCCGTATCATGCGTACCAAGATTGTTTAAATTACTATATAAAATAAATTTTGGATAATTTTCAATCAATGTTGTTAGCATTCGTGCAACTTCTTCTGTCGAGTTCACATGATTGAGCAAAGAAAGAATCCCATCTCTTAAAGGATAATTCATCACACCCTGCAAGCGTCCCCCTAAAATATACTGGCGTCGTTGTTGATATGAAATTTTATTCGATGCATCTTCCCACACTTCTCCGATTAAGACTTTATCAGTATATTGATCCAACTTTTGACGAATACCTTCGATAAATATCTCTGGTAGCTCATCAGCGACATCCAGACGCCAGGCATCAACACCACGACTCGTCCACTGATCAATCACGCTTTGTTGCCCACCATAGATAAATTGTTGAAACGTCGGATTAAGTTTGTCAATTGTTGGTAAATCGGCTATCCCCCACCAAGATTGATAACGCTGCGGGTATTCAAAAAATTGAAACCATGAAAAGTAGGGACTTTGAGGATTTTGATAGGCGCCTCTATTTTTGCCATAAGAACCATCCCGATTAAAATAACGGCTATTTTGACCCACGTGGCTGAAGACACCATCTAGCATTAAATACATTCCCTGCGCTTTTAGAGTAGCCACTAGCTTTTCAAAATCAGCTAATGTGCCTAAGACGGGATCGATAACTAAATAATCAGCCGTATCATAACGATGGTTACTGGCAGCTTCAAAAATCGGATTCAAATACAAAGCATTAACGCCTAATTTTTTTAGATAAGGGATTTTATCTTCAATCCCTTTTAAATTGCCACCATAAAAATCCCAACGTAATATTTCGCCTGCTGCATCTTTGATGTACATCGGTTCATCCGCCTTTGTTGCATAAAGAAAGCTATTTTTTTTTGGTTGATTCACTTTATCATTTTCATTCCCATTAAAAAAACGATCCGGAAAAATTTGATAAAATACAGCTTGACGATACCAGGGAACAATGGGATCTTCGGTTTCATAGCAAGTTAACTGAAATTCCCAAAGTTTCTCACGATGCTTTTCAATTCGTCCCTCCCCACCTTGATGACTCCCATAGTAAACAGGCTCAGATGAATCATTCATTTGAATTTCAAAATGGTAAAAATAGAGTCCTTTTCCTTTATCTAGTTTATAAACTTCTGCGTAAAAATCCGCGTCTTTTTTTTGTAAGAGCACGCGTTGTGTCTCACCAAAATCTTTATGAATCACTAAGTAAACTTGACTGACTTGCGTTATAGTTACTTGTATTTGAAAATGAACCACTTGATTAACCGCAGTCGCACCAAAGGGCTGTTTATACAGCTGGTTCCAAGGATTAAAATAAATACCGTTCATAGGAACTCCTTTCTACTTTGATTCGTGAGCAAATAATGGTTCAATATGCCAAATATCATCGGCATATTGTTGAACGGTTTCATCCGCAGAGAAAACGCCAGCGTTGGCAATATTAATAAGACAGCGACGTTGCCAGTCGGTCGAATTCTGATACTCTTGCTCGATTCGGCTCTGAGCGGCACAATAGGAATCAAAGTCTCTCAATAAGAAATATTCATCATTATAAGTTAAAAGTGAATCAAAAATTTCTCGACCTTCCTGCTCAATATTTGGAATTTCACCATTGATGAAGGCATTTAACACCCGTTGAATCATCGGATTTTTTTCATAGATTTCGATCGAAGAATAGTTTTTATTTTCATAATATGCGTAGACTTGTGCTTCAGAAAGTCCAAAAATGACAATGTTTTCATCGCCTACAGCATCCCTGATTTCAATGTTGGCACCATCTAAAGTAGCCAAGGTAATCGCACCGTTTAACATCAGTTTCATATTACTCGTTCCAGAAGCTTCTTTTGAGGCCAAGGAAATTTGCTCACTCACATCGGCAGCTGGAATGATTTTTTCAGCCAATGAAACGTTGTAATTTGGTAAAAAGATAATTTTTATTTGATCATGAATCGTTGCATCATGATTAATTAAACTAGCTACTTCATTGATGACTTTAATAATTGATTTGGCATAATGATAGCTCGGGGCAGCTTTTGCTCCAAAAATATAAACCCTTGGATGAATCCGTTTCTCAGGATGGTCTTTCAAATCAAAATATTGTTTTAAAATATGCAACAGATTTAACAACTGGCGTTTATAAGCGTGTAGACGTTTAATTTGCACATCAAAAATCGCCTCCGGATTAACGATAATACCCGTATTTGCTTCAATAAAATCAGCTAATTCGATTTTTTTCGTTTGTTTAGCAGCCGCTAATTTTGCTAAAACACTCGTATCCTTTTGATAATTCATCAGTAATTTTAAATTACTGGAATCTTGTCTCCAAGTGTGACCAATCGTATCATCTAAAACTTTACTCAATGGTTCGTTTGCTAATTGCAACCAACGTCTCTGAGCGATTCCATTAGTTTTATTATTAAAACGGTCAGGGAAAATGACATAAAAATCATGCAAGACCACTGACTTCAACAAATCAGAATGCAATTTCGCCACGCCATTTGTACTATGACTGCCAATAATTGCCAAATGAGCCATGTGAATCGTTGAACCTTGTACGATTCGTGTCCGTTGAATTAATTCATCCGAATGAATCGCAGACATCGATAAAACATAACGACGATCGATTTCTTCAATAATTTGGAACATCCTTGGAACAACATTCTTCATCAGGCTAATTGGCCATTTTTCTAAGGCCTCCGCTAAAATAGTATGATTCGTATAACTCATTACTTTACTTGTAATATCCCAAGCTTGTTCCCAACTAAGCTCCCACTCATCTAATAGAATTCGCATAAATTCTGGGATACACAAGGCAGGATGTGTATCATTAATATGAATCGCGATTTTTTCACTCAATAAACTTGGTGATAACCCAAGACGTTGATAATAGCGTAAAATACTTTGAATCCCTGCTGAAACAAAGAAGTACTCTTGAATTAAGCGAATACAGCGTCCTTTTTCATTGGAATCATCTGGATATAAGACAGCGGTTATATCTTCCAATACGCGACGCTCTTCAATACTACGATATTTTCCTTCCTCTGAATGTGGGATTTCAACACCCCAAAGACGCATGGTGTTAACGATATTGTTTTGATAACCAATCATCCCAGTGTCATAAGGAACAGCTCTTAGGATTCTTTGATTTTCATATTGAACTTTTAAATGACCGTCCTCTTTTTTTTCAAAGAAAACATTTCCGCCATAATGAACATCAACGGCCTTACTATCCCGGCGAATTTCCCAAACATTGCCTTTTTTCAACCAATCGTCCGGTAGTTCTACTTGATAACCATCAACAAACTGTTGTTTAAATAACCCATAGTTATAACGAATACCGTTTCCATTTCCCGGTAAGCCCTTTGAAGCAATGGCATCCATAAAACACGAAGCTAAACGACCTAACCCACCATTTCCTAGTGCCATGTCTTTTTCTTGTTCAACAATTTCTTCGAGGTCAATCGTTAAATCGGCGAGTGTTTCTTTGACTAATTCATACAAGCCTAAATTTAATAAATTGCTTTTTAAAAGTTTGCCCGGTAGAAATTCAATTGAAAAATAATAGACTTGTTTTTGTTGCTCCTTCAAATAATTTTTCCAAGTTTTTTGCCATTTTTGATTAGAAATCCCTTTGATTGCACTTCCTAAACTAAAAAAAATTTCTTCTGATGTTGCATCTTCTAACTCAATCGCGTAGTCTTCTTGTAAATTTTTGCGTAATTCGGCAATTAATTCTTTCTTTGTTAGCATAAACATCCCCCTCGAGTTTTTGATGCAAAAAAGACAGCTTAAAAGAACCTTATCAAAAGTTCAAGCTGTCTTCTTTTCATTTATTTCTATAACAGCCGATTATATAGATCAATATAATTTTGGCAACTTGTCTCCCAACTAAAATCAGTTGTCATAGCCGCTTGTTGCAGTTTTTCCCAAACATTTGGCGAATCGTGATAAACTTGTAAGCCTTGCTTTACCGCTTCGGTTAAATAAAACCCTCTAAATTGTTCAAAACCAAACCCTGTTCCTTGATTGGTGATTGGATTGAATGGTCTAACCGAATCTTTTAAACCACCAATTTCATGAACTACGGGTAATGTTCCGTACCGCATCGCAATCATTTGCGATAGCCCACAAGGTTCAAAAGCAGACGGCATTAAGAATAAATCAGAACCTGCATAAATTTTTTGAGCTAAGGTGACATCAAAAGTAATTTTAGCTGCAGCTTTTTCTGGATAACGGGCGACAATTTTCCGAAAGGCCTCTTCAAAACGCGGATCGCCGGTTCCAAGCAAGACAAATTGCACATCAAATTGCAATAGATGTTCCAGTTCTTCCAACAATAAATGGAATCCTTTTTGATACGTGAGCCGACTAACAACCGAAAGCAGTGGAACTTTCGAATTTTCAGGCAATCCCATTAACTTTTGTAATGCAACTTTATTTAACGCTTTTCCAGTTAAATCAGCTGCGTCAAAAGGTGCCACCAATGCTGGATCGTCGCTAGGGTTATTCATTTCATAGTCAATCCCATTTAAAATGCCAGATAGCTTTTGATTTTCCATTCTGAGAATCTCTTCTAATCCGGCACCAAATTCAGCCGTTTTGATTTCTTCCGCATAGGATGGACTCACCGTATTGATATGATTGGCATAAGCAATACCAGACTTCATAAAGTTCAATTGATTGTGCCAGCGAATCGCCCCTTCATCATAACGACGCTGACCGACACCAAACAAATCACCTAACATCTCTGGTCCATATTGCCCTTGAAACTCAATGTTATGGATGGTTAGAACCGTCCGGATAGCTTGATAATTATCAACCCAATGATATTTTTCTTTCAATAAAAATGGAATCATTGCTGTATGATAGTCATTCACATGTAGAATATCTGGAATAAAGGCAATTTTTCCCATCATTTCAATCACTGCTAACTGGAAGAAAGCGAAACGTTCAGCATCATCATCGTATCCGTAAATTCGGTCTCGGCCAAAATAATACAAATTATCAATAAAGTAATAGCGAACGCCTTGAAAATCTAACCGTTTGATTCCACAATATTGTTTACGCCAGCCTACTTCTAGCGTAAATGCTGTTACATCTTGACATTCGTTTTTAAAGCGTTCAGGAATAAAAGTAAAATAGGGCAATACAACAATCGTCTCAATCCCTTTTTTTTGTAATGCTTTGGGCAAAGCACCAGCAACGTCACCTAGGCCACCCGTTTTAAAAAATGGCGCACATTCAAAAGCCGTGTAAAGTAGTTTCATACTGCTATCCTCCAATGATGTTTCTTGTAACGTGTTTGCCTTTTGCTACTACTACCGGATTTTCCGGAGTTCCTTCAATACGAATACCTGGATCAACAATGACATTTTTATCTAAGATCGCATAAGCGACCGTTGCCCCCTCGTGAATAACGTTACTTGAAAAGATAATTGAATGATTGACTTTAGCATTCTTATAAATATGTGTTCCACGACTAATTAAGGAGTTCTCCACTTCGCCTTCAATTGTACATCCCGTTGCTAATTGGCTATTGCTAATATTCGATGTCTTACTATAGTAAGTTGGAACATCATCTTTCATTTTTGTGTAGATTTTTTGACTAGAATAAAATAATGAGTTGAATTTTTTTACATCCAACATGTCCATATTCGCTTGGTAATACGAAGGAATATCATAAATATTCGTCAAGTAACCTGTAAACTCATAAGCTGCGGTATTTTGTCCAATTGATTCTCTCAATAGATTTTCAATACTCCCAACAGCCCCTGCTGCAATCCTTTTTTTAAGCAACTCAATCAAATGATTCGATTTAATAACATAAATATCGGTACATAAATTGACTAGTTCGCTTGGTTCCACCGTACTTACTGAAGCTTTTTCAACTACGACATTATCCATATCCATTCTTAGTAAAAGATCAGAAGAATGCAACTTTTCCTTTGGTACTCTTTTATAAACAACCGTTAAATCAGCGTTTTTTTGGCGATGAATGGCTTGTATCGCTCGTAAATCAATATTACATACAAATTTACTGCCCATATAAACAACATATTCTGATTTTGATTTGAGTAAATAATCAATGATTAATTCATAATAACTACGATTATTATCAGCACGACGAATATAATCTTGATAAATATGAATGAAAAAGCGGTTTTTTACACCATCTAAGTTCCATTCTCGCCCGCCTCCGATATGATCAAAGACAGAACGAGTCTCACCTTCATTAAAAACCATAAAAACAGATAGAATATTCGCATTGGCGACATTTGATAAATTAAAATCAATCAACCGATATTTACTAGAAAAAGGCAATGTCGCAATTGGGCGATCCTTTATTAATGGTAATAGTTCATCATACCGATGAATGTTTCCGATTAAAGCACACATACTATTGGTCTTCATTTTTTGTCACTCCAATCACTTCAGAATAACCGACAACAGCAATTTCATCGCTGCCATCAATTGTTGCATTATCACCTATAATCGCATCTTCCCCAACAATGACGCGATTTAAAGAAACTTTTTTTCCAATCGTTGCACCTGACATAATGACACAATCTGTGATAATAGATCCTTCTTTTACCTGGACATCTTCCGACAAAATACTATGCTGGATTGCACCAGCAATGTAACAACCATCTGATACGAGTGAATCTTTAACTGAACCAGTCGCTGTTATAAAATGCGGTGGACAAATCCGATTTTTAGAATAGACCCGCCAACTTTTGTCTCGAATATTTAATGGCATATCTAAATCTAAAAACTCCATATTGGCTTCCCATAAAGAATCAATCGTTCCCACATCTTTCCAATATCCTTGAAAACGATAGGCGATAACATTCGCACCACTAGATAAATAAGCCGGAATCACATCTTTACCAAAATCTTCCATTTTGTTATCCATCGCATAATTACTAACGAGCGTTTCTCTTAACCGTCCCCAATTAAAAATATAAATCCCCATTGAAGCTAAATTACTCTTAGGATGCTCTGGTTTTTCTTCGAACTCAATGATTCGATCGTATTCATCGGTATTCATAATTCCAAAGCGAGATGCTTCTTTCAACGGTACTTCAATCACAGCAACAGAAAGGGCCGCATTATTTTTTTTATGATTCTCAAGCATCTCTTCATAATCCATCTTATAAATATGGTCACCGGATAAGATTAAGACATACTGTGGATTTAATTCATCAATGTAATCAATGTTTTGATAAATTGCGTGGGCCGTTCCTTCAAACCATTTACTTCCTTCTGCGCTGAAATATGGTTGTAAAATAGTTACACCTGAATTAATCCCATTTAATCCCCAGTTTACACCATTTCCAATATGAGAATTTAAAGCTAAAGGTTGGTACTGGGTCACGACACCGACGTTACTAATTCCTGAATTGGCACAATTACTTAACGTAAAATCAATAATTCGGTAACGTCCTCCAAAAGGTACAGCTGGTTTTGCGATGTGTTTCGTTAGTTTTCCTAATCGTGTTCCTTGTCCTCCTGCTAGAATCATTCCAATCATTTCGTTTTTCATCGTCACAAGTTGCAATCAAAATTTGACTACAACTCCTTCCCCCCTTTCACTGTTGAATTTCGTGTTGTTTTATTCATTGGTTTAAAATATAAAATGCCTAATGCAGGTACATTGATCTTAATTTGGTACGTAAAGTCCTTAAATTCTTCCTCTATCGTTGATTGAACGCCATTCCCTTTTTCCCATGTTCCCCCAAAATCAACCATTTCTGTATTCAAAATTTCCTGATATTCCCCTTCATATGGAACACCTACTTTAAAGTTAAGACGTTCCGTTGGCACTAAATTCACTACCACAACTAGAAAGTCTTTTTTTCGAGTCCCTTGGCGAATAAAGGATAAAATCGATTGTTCTGGATCATCTGCAACCCAGCGAATGGTCGATGGTGAATAATCGGTTTCCCATAAAGAACGCTCTTCTTTATAAAGTTGATTCAAATGCGTAGTATATCTTTGCATGTGTTGATTAAGCGAATCGTTTAAGTCAACCCATTCTAAGCCGTGATCATATTTCCACTCTAAAAATTGCCCCCACTCACTTCCCATAAATAAGAGTTTCTTGCCCGGATGTGCATACATAAAAGCATACAAATTACGCAAATGAGCAAATTGATTGTAACGATCCCCCCACATTTTGTGCATTAAACTTTTTTTTCCATGGACTACTTCATCATGCGATAAAGCGAGTAAATAATTTTCATTAAATAAATACATAAATGAAAAAGTGACTAAATTAAAATGATGCTTCCGATAAATGGGATCCATTTGATAAAAACGTAACAAATCGTTCATCCATCCCATATTCCATTTATAATCAAACCCCAGAGCACCCGTTTCGATGGGTCCAGTAATTTGTGTATGTGAAGTACTTTCTTCTGCAATCAATAAGACATTCGGATGTGCTTGTTTTAAGACAGACGTTAGCTTTTGTAAGAAATAATACCCTTCAAAATTCCGATTGCCACCTTCATGATTAGGCGTCCATGGGCCATCATCATAATCCAAATAAAGCATATTTGAGACAGCATCAACACGAATACCATCAATATGGAATGTATCGATCCAATATAAAGCACTTGAAATCAAGAAGCTTTGAACTTGTGGTTTACCTAAATCAAAATTATGAACACCCCATCGATAATTCTTCGCTCGATTTGCGTCCTCATATTCAAAAGTTGGCGTACCATCATAGTACGGTAATGTATCCTCATTCGAACAAAAATGTCCTGGAACCCAGTCAACGATTACCCCAATGTTAGCCAAATGACAGGCTTCTACAAAGTCTTGAAACTCTTCTGGTGTTCCATAATAGGAAGATAGCGCAAAGAAACCCGTTAACTGGTACCCCCAGGAAGCTCCTAAAGGATGTTCCATCAATGGCATAAATTCGATATGCGTATATTTCATTTTCTGCACATAAGGGAGTAACGTATCTTTCAGTTCCTTAAATGTATACGGTTGACCATTTTCGTTTTGCTTCCAAGAGCTCGCATGAACTTCATAAATATTAATCGGTCGTTTAAAATGATCACTTCGCCTTTGTCGACCACGCCATAGATTATCGCGCCATTTTTTTGGCGTAGGAATTTGAACAATAGCCGCGGTGCCTGGCCTTTTTTCAAAACGTGTAGCAAATGGATCGAGTTTCATTATTTGACTCCCATCGGCACGTTGCACATTAAACTTATACAAATCGCCTACCTTTGGAATACTTGTCGTAACTTCCCAAATTCCTGATTCTTCATCCTTTTCCATATCCAAAGTATTTTGCCATTCATTAAAATCACCAACAAGCCAGATCATTTGCGCATGGGGGGCCCAAACACGAAACGTAAATCGGTCACCTATTTGTTGTATACCAAGAATCTGCTGTGCATAAAAATTTTCACCCGTTAAAAACTTTTTAACTTCCTTCTCATCACTTTTTCTTTGTATTTCCATAACACCCCTCCTTCGTTTCTACTGCTCCTCATTTCTCTTTTGTGATACTAACTACATTATAACACGTTTCTAATTAAATTCTTATCGTTTTTTTACCAAAAACAAAACAAAAAAAGAGGCCCTTTTTAAAAAAGAGTCCTCATTATTTTTTTATCATCACTGTTTTATTGAATAATTCTAAATCTGTTACAAGTTTGGTTAACACTTGTCTTTTATGTAAAGGCGATAGCATTTCGTAGCTAGGAATCAATAAATTAATCGCATCTACATCGGCTTCTTCAATCACCGCAACTGTTAAAATCCACTTTTCGTCGAATACCACATAACCAAACTCCTCAAGTGCTGTTAAAAAAATACTCTTACGGATACGTTCTCCACGCATTATTTTTTCAATAATGACAAATATTTGATCTAGAAAGTATACAGGATCGACATCTCCTAGTAATTTATCCAAATTGCTAAATTCCAGTCTTGTCATTTGAAGTTTTTGGTATTTAAAAAAATTCGGTAAATTGTAAGCCCACAGATCATTTGTAAAAGAAATTACCTTGAGCAGATCTGATTCTACTGTCTCGGCGTAAACAACAGGTATATCTTCTGTTAGAATAATTGGGGTTTCAAAATCAATTGCTTGATACAATGATTCAATCATTATCATTTTTTGAACATTTGGAAAGTTTACCATACCTAAAACGAAGTCCGAAGCTACTTGATCGACTTCTTGGTTAAATGATTGATTAACCACTGCTAGATTTAAATAGTAACGTTTATTTTCTCGTAAAATTACTTGCTCTTTGATTGAATCATCGAGTATTTTCTCGATTTTCGGATGAGCAATTTTTTCTTTTATTTTACGCAAAGTTGGTGCTTCTGCGCTAGTTTCCATGAATACAAGTAATTCTTGAAAGACCGTATTTTGCAAAAGTGCTTGTAATTTTTGATTTGCTTCATTCACTAAAATTTTCATTTTTATCTCCTACTAAAAAATAAAAGCACTTATTGTCCAAACGAAGAATTATTCGCTTCAAAACAATAAGTGCTTGTTTTTTAATTAAAACTTTCAGTTAATTGAGGGACCACTTGTTTTTTACGAGAGACAACTCCTGGTAAGAACGCACGATTATTCGTTAATGTTGTTGCAAAAGCTTGTTCAACATTTGAGACAGGTTCGCCGATTACGAGTAATTCAGAATCACTAGCTAAGATATCAGTTGCAATTAATAAAAACAAGTCGTAATTTTTTTCTTGATTTTCTTTCGCCATGACTGTTTCTAGTTCTGCCTGACGATCAAACACTTCATTTAAATCAACCGTATTGACTTGCGCAACACGGACCACTTTATCACCCATTGTAAAACTCTTCGCATCCAAATCAATTAATGTTTCAACTGATTTATCACTTAAATTTGTTCCTGCCTTTAACATCGCTAAACCATAGACTTCAATATTTACTTGAGCAATTTCAGCCAATTCATTCGCTGCTGCAACGTCTTCTGGTGTGCATGTTGGCGATTTAAATAATAATGTATCTGAAATAATCGCTGATAACATCATTCCGGCCACCGCTTGTGGGACTTCAACGCTCGCTTCTTTATAAAGCTTTAAGACGATTGTACTCGTACAGCCTACAGGTTCACAACGGTAATATAACGGATTGGCTGTTTCAAAGTTGGCGATACGATGATGATCAACCACCGCCAAAATATTTAATTCTGCAATATCAGAAACACTTTGTTGAAATTCATTGTGATCGACTAACATCACATCTGAAGTTTCATCTTTTACAGAAGCAACTACTCTAGGAGCTTCTAATTTAAAATAATCTAAAGCGTATTGTGTTTCTTCACTTGGTGTTCCTAAAGCAACTGCTTCCGCTTCTTTTCCTAATGTTTGTTGTAAGTTCGCATATGCGATTGCTGCCCCAATGGCATCCGTATCAGGATTTTGGTGACCAAAAACTAAAATTTTTGACATGATTCTCGCTCCATTCTTTGCAATTCAACATTAATAATAGCAAATTATTTTAGATAATACTATACGTATCCATAAAAAACAACCTTTTCAAAAAGAGAAAAGGTTGTATGAACTTAACGAGTTAGATAACCTTGGTAGTCTTCAACATGCAATAATTTTTTAGCATTTTCGACACGAGGATTGGTTGGCGGCTCAATTCCTTCTAGTGGGTATTTTAAGCCCAACTCAGCCCATTTATAACGGCCCATTGTGTGATACGGTAAGACTTCTACTTTATCAACATTATCCAACGTTTTAATAAACGCATCTAAGCGAATTAAAAATTCATCGTAATCTGTTTTAGTTGGTACTAAGACGTGACGAATCCAAACAGGTTGTTTAATTTCAGATAAGTACTGTGCCATTTCTAAAATATTATCATTTGTTTGTGTCGTTAACTCTCTATGCCCTTGACTATCAATATGCTTAATATCAAATAAAAGCAAATCAGTATATGACATCAATTCGGTAAATTTAGAGAAAAATGGTTCTTCTCTTGTAAAGGGTTTCCCACATGTATCAATCGTTGTGTTAATTCCTAAAGCTTTTGCTTTTTTGAACAAGTCAATTAGAAAGTCCAATTGTAATAATGGTTCACCACCACTAACGGTAATTCCACCGTCTTTCCCCCAGTATGGACGATATTTCAATGCTTCTGCTAAAACATCATCGGCTGAACGAACCGATGCTTTTGGATCATTAATTTTCCAAGTATCTGGATTATGACAAAATTGGCAGCGCATGCGACAGCCTTGCGTAAACACAATAAAGCGTACACCAGGTCCGTCAACCGTACCAAAACTTTCCGTAGAATGAACCGTCCCCATAACTGGAGTTGTCATAACAATCTCTCCCCTTCTATTTACAAAAAGGGTGATCAGCTAAGGCTGTCACCCTTCCTTATTACACTAATTATAACTTATCGTGTGAAGTTCTTGCAATAACGTCTGCTTGTTGTTCAGGAGTTAAATCACGGAATTTAACAGCGTATCCAGAAACACGAATTGTTAAGTTTGGATATTTTTCAGGATGTTTTTGTGCATCCAATAATAATTCATTTGTAAACACGTTCACGTTTAAGTGGTAACCACCGTTGTCAAAGTATCCATCCATTACGTTTCGTAAGTTTGCGATACGAGTATCTTCATCTTTACCTAAGCCGTTTGGATTAATTGTTTGAGTGTTTGAAATACCATCTAAAGCGTGTTTGTATTCTAAACGAGCTGTTGAGTTTAATGATGCTAATAGACCATTTTTCTCACCTAAGAATTTGCCATCTTGGTAACTTGGGTTCGCACCTGGTGCTAATGGTTTACCTGCACGACGGCCATCTGGTGTATTACCAGTCGCTTTACCGTAAACAACGTTTGAAGTAATTGTTAATAATGATGTTGTTGGTGTAGAGTTACGGTATGTGTGTTGGCGTTTAATTTGTGTCATGAAGTAGTCTAAAATCCAGTTCGCCATTGCATCTGCCTCTTTATTGTCGTTACCATATGTTGGGAATTCATTTTGTGGTACATAATCGATTGCCATGCCATCTTCGTCACGAATTACTTTTACGTTACCATGTTTGATTGCCATTACGCTATCAGCCGCATGTGAAATACCTGCAATACCTGTTGCGAAAGTACGTTTTAAGTCACTATCCATTAAAGCTAATTGTGCTGCTTCATAAGCGTATTTATCGTGCATGTAATGAATAACGTTTAATGTATTTACATACAATTCTGCTAACCAGTCCATGATATCTTTGAAGCGCTCCATGAATTCGTTATAATCTAATGATTCGCCTTCCATTGGACGGAATTTAGGGGCAACTTGCATTTTTGTTTTTTCATCAACGCCACCGTTGATAGCGTAAAGAACTGCTTTCGCAAGGTTTGCACGAGCTCCGAAGAATTGCATATCTTTACCCATTACTGTTGCAGATACACAACATGCAATTGCACAGTCATCTGATCCCCAGTTAGCGCGTAGTAAATCGTCATTTTCAAATTGGATTGATGAACTTTCTTTTGCAATTTTAGCGGCGAATGTTCTGAATCCTTCTGGTAAATGAGATGAATATAAAACAGTTAAGTTTGGTTCTGGTGAAGGTCCCATGTTTGTTAATGTATGTAAGATACGGAAATCATTTTTTGTAACTAATGAACGACCGTCTATTCCCATACCAGCAATTGATAATGTTGCCCAAATTGGATAACCAGAGAATAATTGGTTGTATTCAGGTGTACGAGCAAATTTAACCATACGTAATTTCATGATTAAATGATCGATTAATTCTTGTGCTTCAAACTCAGTAATTACGCCCTTTTCTAAATCGCGTTGAATATAAATATCTAAGAAAGCAGAAATACGTCCGATTGACATTGCGGCACCATTTTGTGCTTTAATCGCACCTAAGTAACCGAAGTATAACCATTGAACTGCTTCTTGTGCATTTTCAGCTGGACGTGAAATATCAAATCCGTAAGAGGCTGCCATTTTTTTCAAGTCATTTAAAGCACGATATTGTTCTGAGATTTCTTCACGTAAACGAATAACATCGTCAGTCATTACTTTGTTACCAGTATTATCATGATCTTTTTTCTTTTGTTCCATCAAGAAATCAATACCGTATAACGCAATACGACGGTAATCACCGATGATACGTCCACGTCCGTAAGCATCTGGTAAACCTGTAATAATTTTGTTTTTACGTGCTAAACGCATTTCTGGTGTGTAAGCATCGAAAACACCTTGGTTATGTGTTTTACGGTAGTCAGTAAAGATTTTTTGCATTTCTTCATCAACTTCATAGCCGTTTGATACTAATGCACCATTAGCCATGTTGATACCGCCGAATGGTTGAAATGCTTGTTTCAATGGTACGTCTGTTTGTAAACCAACAATTTTTTCTTCTTCTTTAATTAAATATCCTGGTGCATGTGAAGTTAATGTTGCAGGATTATTTGTATCCATATCATAAACACCATTGCGTTCATGTTGAACCTCAAATAATTCTTGTAACTTTGTCCATAATTTGTCGGTACTTGGTGCGATACCTTCTAAGAAACTATCGTCTCCACGGTACTCTGTGTAGTTTGCTTGAATAAATCCGCGAGTGTCAACTTCTGACTCCCACAAACCGCCTTTAAAACCTTCCCATGCTTTGTTTAAATTCTCTACATTTTTTACTTCAGATGACATAATAATGGTCCTCCTTATTTTCTGTTCTCTTATGTAACAGCTTTACGTGAATAGTATAACACAAAAAAGCGTTTTTGCAAGACAATAAATAAATTTCATTGAGCAAATTTAGTTTATCTGCGAATAAATCGACTTTAACAGTTGATTTAAAAGGATTTTCACTTGTGATAATTTTATAAAATAGTTCGTGAATAAAATAATAAAGGTTGCACGAAATAAAAAAACAGGCCTCTCTGTATTGATACAGATCGAGCCTGTTTCGCTGTTTAATTATAACAGTTAATCATTTTCTAATTGAGAAAAACTGTCCATGTAACGAACCTCACTGATTTCGCCACCTGATTTTTCATCAAGAATAAAACTACCGTTTGATGTCCGATCAGCAATCGGGAAATCATTGGTATGTAACGTTTTTTCTTCTCCTTTTTGATTTTGAACAAGATAGGTTTGATTTTCCCCTAATCCCATAAAGAAAATACGATGTGGATTGCTCTTTAATTGTCGTAAAATCATTTGTCCACGTTTAGCGCGTCCCATTTGCGGGATTTCTTGCGCTAACATGCGCTTAACGGCTCCTCGTTGACTAATGATCACGATTGGTGAATCTCCTTCGGAATAAACAACTAGACCGTTCACAACGAAATCATTTTCTTTTAGATTCATCGATTTCACTCCAGCAGCCCTTGCACCTACGATTGGTACTTCTTGTACTGCATAACGTAAGCCATAAGCTTGATGGCTTGCTAAGAAAACATCGAGTGCTTCATTTGGATCAATTAAAAAGACATCAACAATTTCATCGGTTGGAGTTTTTAAGGTCATACAGACTTGAGCACGGCTTCTATAGGTTCTTCCTGGAGCAAAATCAAGACAATTCGTTTGTTTGATCCAACCTTCGCGACTAATAAACAAGAATGTTTTATCAGTAGGTAACTCTTTAAAATCAAAGACGGCTAAAATCTCTTCGTTCGATAAAGTCGTAGTGATTGTTTGTGACAGATGCTCACCTAATTCTTTCCAACGAACTTCTGGTAATTCATGGACTGGACGGTAAATGATATTACCTTTCGTTGTGACTAGATATAAATGATCTAACGTGTTCAACTGTTTGGCAAATAAGACTTCATCGCCATCCTTCATTCCCAATTCAATTGGTTTTGAGGCTTGGTACGAACGTAAACTACTGCGCTTCAAATAGCCTTCCTTGGTAATCGTCACAATGACTTCTTCCGGAATAATAAGCACTTCCGTTTCAATGACAATTTCTTCAATTTCAGCTTCAATTTCTGTTTTACGAGGATTACCGTACTGCTTTTTGATGTCGCGTAATTCTTTTTTCAAGACTTTTAATAGTTCTGAATCTTCTGCAACAATTTTTGACAGCTCTTCAATTCGCTCAGCCAACTCTTTCGCTTCTGCACGTAATTGCGTAATATCTGTATTCGTTAAACGGTACAATTGTAACATAACAATCGCTTCTGCTTGTTCTTCAGTAAATTGATGTTGTAAAATCAATTGCTCTTTGGCGTCTTTTTTATCTTTACTTTGGCGGATTGTAACAATGACTTCATCTAAAATCGATAAAGCCTTCATCAAACCATCAACGATGTGTTGACGTTTTTTCGCTTTAGCCAAGTCAAAATGCGTCCGCTTTAAGACGACTTCACGTCGATGTAAAATGTAGCTTTCTAAAATGCGTTTTAACCCCACTTGACGGGGATGCATTTCATCAATCGCGACCATATTGAAGTTATAATTGACTTGTAAATCGGTATTTTTAAATAAATAATTTAAAATACCTTCTGCATTGGCTTCTTTTTTTAATTCAACGACGATTCTTAAGCCCGTCCGATCGGTTTCATCACGGACTTCACTAATCCCATCGATTTTTTTATTTAGACGAATCTCATCCATTTTTTTAACAAGATTGGCTTTATTGACTTCATAAGGAATTTCCTCAACGACAATTTGTTGTCGGCCACCCTTAATGTCTTCAAATTTTGTTTTAGAACGTAAGATAACTTTTCCTTTGCCAGTCTCATAGGCTTTTCTAATTTCTTCTTTTCCTTGCAAAATACCACCCGTTGGAAAATCTGGTCCTGGGATAAAATCCATTAATTTTTCAATGGAAGCATTGGGATGATCAATAAGATAGATGGTGCCATCGATAATTTCTGCCAAGTTGTGAGTTGGGATTTCGGTTGCATAACCTGCAGAAATCCCCGTTGAGCCATTGACTAGTAAATTTGGATATTGTGTCGGCAATACAACCGGTTCTTTCTCCGTATCATCAAAATTCCAAACCAGGTCAACCGTATCTTTTTCGATATCTTTTAGCATTTCACCACTTAATTTTGAAAGACGGGCCTCCGTATAACGCATCGCCGCAGCCGGATCACCATCCATACTTCCATTATTCCCGTGCATTTCAATTAGAACTTCGCGAAGTTTCCAATCTTGACTCATCCGGACCATTGCTTCGTAAATACTACTGTCTCCATGCGGGTGATAATTCCCCATAATATTGCCGACTGATTTTGCTGATTTTCTAAAGCCTTTATCAAAAGTATTCCCATCTTTGTGCATCGCATACAATATACGACGTTGAACGGGTTTTAACCCATCTCGAATATCGGGCAAAGCACGTTCTTGAATAATATATTTTGAATAGCGTCCAAAGCGATCACCCATCACTTCTTCTAACGTTAACTCTTGAATATTTTGTTGTTCAGCCATTAGTGATCTCTCCTACTCTTCAATTAATTCACTTTCAGTTACTGTTGCTGGGCGATTGGCTTCTTTATCCAAAATACCAACCGAATCTTCTAAAGTAAATTGGACGTTATTTTCAATCCATTTACGACGGGGCGGTACTTTATCCCCCATTAGAGTTGTTACACGACGTTCAGCCTGTGCGGCGTCATCAATCCAGACGCGGATTAAAGTCCGTGTTTCTGGATCCATTGTCGTCTCCCAAAGTTGATCAGCATTCATCTCACCCAAACCTTTATAACGTTGAATCATGTAGCCACGACCAATTTTTTGAATTTTTTCTTGCAATTCATCTTCGGTCCATGCGTACTCAATGACTTCTTTTTTACCTGTCCCTTTTGAAACTTTATAAAGCGGTGGTAAAGCAATATAGACTTTACCTTCTTCAATTAGTGGTTTCATATAACGATAGAAGAATGTTAATAATAAAACTTGAATGTGGGCACCATCGGTATCCGCATCGGTCATAATAATCACTTTATCATAATTACAATCCTCAATTGAAAACTCTGGACCCACGCCAGCACCAATTGTATAAATCATTGTATTAATTTCTTCATTTTTTAAGATGTCTTGCATTTTTGCTTTTTCAGTATTAATCACTTTACCTCGTAAAGGTAAAATTGCTTGGAATTTTCGATCGCGTCCTTGTTTCGCGGAACCACCGGCAGAATCGCCTTCGACTAAGTACAATTCATTCTTTTTAGGATTACGAGATTGCGCGGGTGTCAGTTTTCCAGAAAGTAGAGACTCGCCTTTTTTACGTTTCTTACCGTTTCGGCTTTCCTCACGGGCTTTACGTGCTGCTTCACGGGCTTCGCGGGCTTTCAAAGCTTTACGAATCAACATTTGACTCGTTTCACTATTTTCAAGTAAATAATACCCTAACTGTTCACTCACAATTTGTTCGACAATACTACGAGCAATTGGTGTTCCTAATTTTTCCTTCGTCTGACCTTCAAATTGTAATAAATTTTCTGGCACACGAATCGAGAGAATGGCCGCTAACCCTTCGCGGAAATCACTGCCTTCTAGATTCTTATCCTTGTCTTTTAATAAATTTACTTTTCGAGCATATTCATTAAACGCTTTTGTTAAAGCTGTTTTCATACCGACTTCATGTGTGCCACCATCTCTTGTACGCACATTATTAACAAATGAAAGTAAATTGTCAGAGAAACCATCATTGTATTGAATCGCAACTTCGACTTCAATGCCTTCTTTTTCACCTGAAAAATACATAATTGGTGTTAAGCTGTCTTTTTCTTCATTCAAATAGGCAACAAAAGCTGAAATTCCTTCATCATAATGGAAGAGCTCTTCAACTTTTTCACTTTCACGTAAATCAATTAAATTAATTTTTACCCCTTTTAATAAAAAAGCGGACTCTCTTAATCGTTCTGCGAGTGTATCATATGAAAATTTAGTCACTGAAAAAATACTTTTATCCGGTAAAAACTGAACTTTTGTTCCATTCGCTCGTTTTGTTTTACCAACTTTTTTTAATTTCCCGTCTGGTTTTCCACCATCTTTAAAATTTTGTAAATACTCAATACCATCACGATAAATTGAAACGGTCAACCAACGGGAGAGAGCATTTACCACACTGGCACCAACACCATGCAAACCACCAGATGTCTTGTAGCCACCTTGACCAAATTTTCCACCAGCATGCAAGACAGTAAAAATAACCTCAACGGTCGAAACACCCGATTTGTGCATTCCTACAGGCATTCCACGACCATAATCTTCAACGCTAATACTATTGTCTTTATGTAGCACAACTTCAATTTGATTGCCGTAACCCGATAAAACTTCATCAACGGCATTATCAACAATTTCATAAACTAAATGGTGCAAACCACGACTATCTGTTGAACCGATATACATTCCTGGTCTTTTTCGAACAGCTTCTAACCCTTCCAATACTTGGATTGAAGCATCATTATATTCTGTTAAATTCTTTTTTACCAAAGCAAACGCTCCTTTGTCTATAAAATCACTCGAATCATTATACATCATAATACCTATAATTCGCAAAAAGATTTCAGTATAATTTTTCCGATTCCTTTTTCTAACTTCTGAAGAAATGGATTGTTGAAAGTGTTTTTTCGTGCTAAGATTAGACTAGATTTTTTTAGAAAGTGAGTTATTATGAAAATTATTTTATTTCTTTTTATCGCATATCTTCTAGGATCCATTCCTTCTGGGGTCTGGATTGGTCAACTATTCTTCAAAAAAGATATTCGCCAATTTGGCAGCGGCAATACGGGTACCACCAATACTTTTCGTGTTTTAGGCAAACAGGCCGGCACCATTGTTTTATTTATGGATATTTTAAAAGGGACGCTTGCAACTTCACTACCATTTATTTTTCATTTAGATAATATTAACCCTCTATGGTTTGGTTGCGCAGCTATTTTAGGCCACACCTTCCCTATTTTCGCCCGTTTTAAAGGTGGGAAAGCGGTCGCAACAAGTGCTGGGATGCTCTTAGCTTATAATCCAGTTTTCTTTTTCTTCTCTGTCTTATTGTTTATTATCCTTTTATTTGTAACAAGTATGGTCAGTCTTTCAAGCATGGTTGCCGCAGTAATTATTACCTTAGCAACTGTCTTGGCACCTCAAATTGCACCTTTTATTTTACCGAAACAAGATTGGTTGCTAACGGTGATTGCCATCTGCGTTTCAACCTTTATCATTTATCGCCACAAAGATAATATTTCACGGATAAAAAACGGCACAGAGAGTAGAGTACCCTTTGGTTTAAATCAAATAAAAAAATAAAGAAACGTTGAGTAATGGATACTAAACATCCGTTTACTCAACGTTTTGTTTATTTGACTGTGATTGCGTATTTTGACAAAAACTCTTCATTCGTTGCTAGTTTTTGAATGCCAAATTTCTGACTCAGTTCCCCACTAGCATCGACTGTATCCGCAATTCCTGACCAAGGTTCAATACAAATAAAAGGAGCTTCTTTGCCATAAGGCGACCAAATGCCTACGAATGGCAAGTTATTATAAGATAATGTAATACTGTGTGGCGACTTGTCGCTAAAAATTGAAAATGAATTCAAACCAATCGTTTCATAGATTAACGCATCATTGTTAAATAAATCACGCGTAAAAGCGATGGAGGCATTCGTTTGTCCCAATGTGCGATTATCTAAATCAATGTATGGTCCAACTAACGGTATTTGAATCCGAGACTTCATCGGCGATGTTTTTAAATAATAATCTTCAAAAGTCAAACCCTCTTCTAAAGGTACGTTGAAAGCGGGATGTCCGCCAATTGAAAAATACATTTCCTCATCGGATTCATTCACAACACGATAGGCGGTTGTAATCCCGTCACCGCCAAGTTGATAAGAAATAAATAACTGAAAATCAAAGGGGTAAATCGCCTTGGTTTCTTCGTCACTTTTTAAAACAAATGTCACTTCATCTGGTTTTTTCTCAACGAGCGCAAATTCCATATCACGAGCAAAACCATGTTGTCCCATTTTATACGTTTTCCCTTGATGTGTATATTGCTGATCTTTTAAAGAGCCAACGACTGGAAATAAGACGGGTGCATGACGTCCCCAAAATTCTGGATCACCATGCCATAGATACTCAATTTTATGTTCTTTGCTGTATAAGGACTGCAATTCTGCACCATATGAATCAATTGTTGCTTGTAAATAGTCTGTTTCAATTACTACTTTCATTCTCAAACCCCCTCACATGTTCTTAAGCTTTATTTAACTCTTCTTTAAAGCGATGATTTAGCACTTTTAAGTATGTCCCTTTCATTCCTAAAGAACGTGACTCAATGATACCTGCAGACTCTAGTTTGCGCAAGGCATTAACAATCACAGAACGGGTGATTCCAATTTCATCAGCAATATTAGAAGCCGTTAAACGTCCCTCATCACCATCTAGCGCTTTAAAAATCGCTTGAACAGCTATAAGTTCACTGTAGGACAATGTACTAATTGCCATTTGAACAGCTGTTGTACTACGCACCGCGTCTTCAATGTTTCTTGATTGTTGGTATAAAATTTGCATCCCAACTACAGTCGCACTATACTCAGCTAACACTAATGCGTCATTATCAAATGATTGATCAATCCTCGACAAAATAATTGTTCCTAAACGAGAGCCTGCTCCATAAATTGGCACGACTGTCGTAACCCCATTTGGATAAATTTCGCGCGTCTCGACTGGAAAAGCGGTTAAATCGTTGGTGATTGGAATATTGGCTTCGGTACTCAACAAACGGTCAGCCATATCCGTATAGACTTCAGGAAATTGTTTTTCGATAAACATATTTTTCACACGATCATTATTGACATCATGTTTTTCGTTAAATCCTAACAAAGTACCATCTTTACTAATAATATAAGCGTTACTGTTCAAAATATCCCCTAAAATAATCGCCATTTTATCATAAGGCAAATCCGTTGCTAAATCAAAAGTATTCTTTTGTTGTAGCAACTCATTAATTTGTCTAGTCTTTTCTAAAAGTGTACTCATTTTTACTCCCCCATTGATTAAAGTATGTAGCGACTTAAATCTTCATTTTTAGCAATTGCAGCTAACTTTTCATCAACATAGGCTTCCGTAATTGTAATCTCAGCCAGTTGAATTTCTGACGCTTCAAACAACAAGTCTTCTAAAAGTTTTTCCAAAATGGTATGTAGGCGACGAGCACCAATATTATCAGTATCACGGTTGACTTGAAACGCCATTTCCGCAATACGCTCGATAGCTTCCAAAGTAAAGGTAATTTTAATTCCTTCGGTTCCAAGTAAAGCAATATATTGTTTTACGAGTGCGTTGTTTGGTTCTTTTAAAATCTTTACAAAGTCAGCAGCCGTTAAATCATCCAATTCCACACGAATCGGAAAACGACCTTGTAATTCAGGAATTAAGTCACTTGGTTTGGATAAATGAAAGGCTCCTGAAGCGATAAATAAAATATGATCCGTATGAATGGCACCATATTTAGTATTTACTTGCGAACCTTCAACAATTGGCAAGATATCACGTTGTACTCCTTCACGTGAGACTTCACCTGATTGTTGCGATTTTGAAGTAATTTTATCGATTTCATCAATAAAAATGATTCCACTTGATTCCGCGAGACGGAGTGCTTCGCTATTGATATCGGAATCATTGACCATTTTTGAAGATTCCTCTTGAATTAATAATTCACGAGCTTCCTTCACAGTTACTGTGCGCTCAATTTTTTTACGCGGTTTTAAAGCACCTAGTGTTTCATTAATATCAATTCCCATTTGTTCTAAACCGTTATTCATTGATGGTGCATTAATTTTTGGTTCATCGATTTCAATCGTAACTTCCCGCGTATCGAGCATGCCTTTTTCAAGTTGTTCATAAATTGATTGTCGATTACTACGAATTTCATCCGTTAACTCTTCTTTAGCTTCTTCCGGCTGTTGCACTTGATTGAACATCGTCATCATTTGTTCGTAAGGGTTAACTGATTTTTTTTGCTCCTTACGAATACCTGGTACAAGGACTTTGGCTAGGCGACGGTTCGCTTTTTTTTCTGCCCGAACACGTACACGTGAAAATTGCTCTTTTTGCACAATTTGAATCGCATGCTCCACTAGATCACGAACCATTGATTCAACATCACGGCCGACATAACCTACTTCAGTAAATTTTGTTGCTTCCACTTTAACAAATGGCGCTTGAACAATTTTGGCTAAACGACGCGCGATTTCTGTTTTCCCAACCCCTGTTGGCCCAATCATTAAAATATTTTTAGGTGTTACTTCTTGTTGCATCTCTTCGTCAAGCTGTAGACGACGGTAGCGATTGCGTAGGGCAACGGCAACTGATTTTTTTGCAGCTTCTTGACCAATAATATAGCGGTCTAATTCCGCAACAATTTCCTTTGGTGAAATATTTTGATTCATCATAATTAAAATTCCTCCACAATAATATTATGGTTTGTAAAGACACAGATGTCCGCTGCGACATTTAAAGCATTTTTAGCAATTTGACTAGCCGTTAACCCATCTGCTCCATATTGCTTCATCGAACGAGCGGCTGCTAATGCATAATTACCACCTGAACCAATCGCTAAAATGCCATCATCTGGTGCAATCACTTCACCTGTTCCTGAAACAAGCAACATTTCTTTGTCATTCATCACAATTAACATCGCTTCTAATTTTTGCATGGATTGTTTTGTCCGCCATTCTTGCGCCAACTCGACCGCTGCTCTTTGCAAGTTACCGTTGTATTCATTTAATTTTTCTTCAAATTTACCTTCTAAAGTGAAAGCATCTGCTACACTGCCGGCAAAACCGACAACGACTTGATCGTTATAAATACGACGAACTTTTTTAGCCGTGCCTTTCATCACAATTTGTTCTCCCATTGTCACTTGACCATCACCGGCCATTGCAAATTGGCCATCTTTTTCAATAGCACAAATAGTTGTTGAATGAAATTCTGGTTTCATAACTTTTGCTCCTTTATATTTCATCTTCTCCAAATTAAGCTCTTGGATGAAATTGTCGATAATTTTTTTGTAAACTTTCTTTTGTCACATGCGTATAAATCTGGGTCGTCGATAAATTCTCATGCCCTAATAATTCTTGAACGGTTCGCATGTCGGCACCATTATTTAACAAATGTGTGGCAAATGTATGCCGTAATTTATGAGGGTTAATTTGTAAATCCAAACTCCCTTTTTTAATTACTTGATTTAAAACATAGGAAATCCCTTTTGCTGTCAGTTGTTCGCCTAGATGATTGACAAAAACATAATCATGCTTCGCTTGATGTTGTGTCATCAATTCTCTTCGACCAGCTTCCATATACGTCAACAACGCCTTCTTGGTGGCTTCGTTAAAAGGGACATAACGTTCTTTGTTGCCTTTACCAATGATGCGCAGTACCGAAAGATTAAAGTCCACCATCGATAAAGTTAACTCGCTACATTCGCTTACACGTAATCCAGAACCGTAAAGAATTTCAAGTAAGGCTCGATTCCTTTGCTCGAGCGGTTCATTGCCTTGTACACTTTGTATCAACATCTCCATTTCTTTTTCATAAAAAAAATGGGGCAAACGCTGATTTTGTTTCTTTAGATGCACATAACTGAAGGGATTTTCAGAGAGAACTTCTTGCCGTAATAAATACTGATAAAAAGAACGCAAACTCGCCATTTTACGATTAATCGTATTGCGACTATATTTTTTTTCATTCGTTAAGAAACCTAAATAGATTCGAACATCACGATAGTCAACCGATAAGTAAGACTCATTACCCGTTTCTGCTAGAAATAATTGATAGTCATGAATGTCCTTTTCATAAGCAATGCGTGTTTTATCAGAATAGCCCCGTTCTACAATCAAATAACGCATAAATTCTTGTACCCAATCTCGTGTTATCATTTGCGTCCTCCATCCTAATCATTCTACAGATTAGCATAGCAAATAAAAAATTTCAAATGAATTGTCAGAATTTAAGCAATTTTTTCAACTTTGGACACATTTAATTCATCTTCTCCTCATAATTGTTCCAAATGCTTGATATAACACATTTTTCATGAAATTTTTTAAATGCTTTCAATAAAAAATAGTTGTCGATTTTACTAGTTTAAAGTAATTTCGACAACTATTTTACGAACTTTTCGTGCATTTATTCGGCAAATCTTTCAGACGATTGCCCCCTCTGTTCAACAGCAGCAACGAGTTCTTTATTCCCCTGTTTTACAGCCATTGACTCATTAATTAATTGAACCAAATCAAGACCGGTTGTCTCCTTAATCGTTTCAAAAGTCCGAGCTAAACCCGCTTCACCCATTTCATGGACATCACCTGAACTACCAAAACTTACAATCTTATCAATATTGCTAATTGGTGCGTTAACCTCTTTAGCAATGGCTGGTAAAACTTTAATAAACTCGATTAAAATACCGGCTTCGTTTAATTTTTGTAGAGCAACCGCCATTTTTTCTTGACTCTCAGCTTCAGCTTGTCCGACTTTGGCAATCCGTTGCGCATCGGCTTGACCTAACTTCGCAATCCGTTCTGCTTCGGCTTCAGCCGCCAAGCGAACTTTAGCTGCTTCAGCTTCTGCTTTAGCAATTTCTCTAGCTTTTTCAGCCAAAGCATTTTGTTCTACCACATACTTATCCGCTTCCGCCCGTTTTCTTAAAGTAGCTGTCAATTCTTTTTCAGCAAGTTCCGCTTGTTTTGCTTGAATTTCAATATTCTTTTCTTGTTCAATTAATTGAACTTTCATTTGTTCTCCTGTAGCGATTTGTTCTGCAATCGCATCGGCAACTTCTTGCTCTTGTTTATATTGCGCTTGTTTTAAAGCCATATCTTTATTGGCTTCAGCTATTTCGGTTCTACGTTGAATCTCTTCTTGTTGTGCCAACTGTTCATTGGCCGCTTGACGAATTCTTGTTTCACGTAAGGCATTTGATTCAGCAACTTCCGCATTCTTTTTCACTTCAGCAATTTGTGGACGACCGAGTGCATCTAAATAGCCGTTTGGATCGGTTACATCTTTAATTGTAAATGAAACTATCTCTAATCCCATTTTGCTTAAATCCGTCGAAGCCACTTGTTGAACTTGCTCAGCAAAATCATCACGGTTACGATAGATGGCTTCAACAGTCATTGTCCCTAAAATCGCTCTTAAATGTCCTTCTAAGACTTCTCTAGCTTCATCTTCAAGTTCCATCGTTGTTTTACCTAAGTACTGTTCAGCTGCTGTTTTAATCGATTCTTCGCTATTTCCAACTTTTACTAAAACCGTTGCACTGGCTAAAATTGGAACCCCTTGTTCGGTATAAACTTCAGGTGTACCGATTTCAAGTTTATGCGTCAACAAACTTAGTTTATGTGCTTTTTGGACAATTGGAATAACAAAAGTACCACTATTTTTTAAAATCTTTATGCCTTCTTTACCTAAAAACGAACCTGTAACAATCAGTGCTTCGTCCGGCTTTCCAATTCGGTAACGAGCCATTAGAAAAGCTAACAAAGCTATAATTAATACAATTGCCCAAAAAAATACATTTTCTAACAAACCAAAGATTTGAAACATTTAAATCGCCCCTTTATCCATTTTTATTTTCAATAACCAACGCTATCCCTTGATCATCAAATTCAATAATAATTACGTTTGTACCTTTTTCTAATTTCAACCCTGATAAGCGATCTTTTTCTCGAAAGAATTTTGCTGGATAAGTCGATCGTGCTTCTTTGCTACCAATTTCCATCACCTCTCCTATCGAATCACCATGAATTTTGAGTGTCAGCTTCCCTAGTAGTACGTCTTTTTTCGAGAGCGAATTACTTTTATTTTTGTCCGTTAAACGATTGTAGAGATACATAAACGGGAAAAAAAGTAAACTGATTAACAAGTAAAAACCCACAATCAGCAACAAAATAATCACTAACCAACTAATCAATTGAATGGAAAACGACTGCCCTGATAGATAATTAGTTAACTCGTTCAAAAAGTCTTGAATCACGCTACTCACACCCCTTTATAAAATCATATCGCAAGTATTTCAACTATTCAAGAACTATCCGAGCAAACAAAAAAGATACACCTTTAGTCGTAAGAAAATCTACGACTAAAGGTGCTCTTTAAAATTTATTCTTGAATTAGTTCTGATTGAATCGCTGCTAAATTTTCTAAGGCGCGATTTGCTAAGGCTTCATAGCGTGTTTTTTTATCTTTAATCCGTTCGGGCAACTCAGGGAATAAGCCAAAGTTTGTATTCATCGGTTGGAAATGTTTTCCTGATGCATGAGTAATATAATAAGCAAGACTACCCATCGCCATTTCTTGTGGTAAGATAATTGGCTCTTGGCCTTTGATTAAGCGGGCTGCGTTAATCCCTGCTAACAAACCACTTGCTGCGCTTTCAACATACCCTTCCACACCTGTCATTTGACCGGCAAAGAACAAGTCTTCACGTTTTTTCGATTGATAGGTCTGTTGCAACAATTCTGGTGAATTCATGAAGCTATTACGGTGCATCACGCCATAACGGACGATTTCGGCATTTTCTAAGCCAGGTATCATACGAAAGACACGTTTTTGTTCGCCCCATTTTAAATGTGTTTGAAAACCAACAATATTATAAAGTGACGCTACGGCATTATCTTGGCGAAGCTGAATCACCGCATATGGACGTTTACCCGTTTTGGGATCTTCTAAACCGACTGGCTTCATCGGTCCAAATAACATCGTTTTCGGTCCACGACTAGCCATCACTTCGATTGGCATGCAACCTTCAAAAAAGATTTCTTTCTCAAATTCTTTGAGTGGCGCCACCTCAGCAGTTAATAAGGCATCACGGAATGCTTCAAATTCTTCTTTCGTCATCGGGCAATTTAAATAGGCGGCCTCACCCTTATCATAACGCGATTTTAGGTAGACTTTATCCATATCAATCGTTGACTGATCGATAATCGGTGCAGCAGCATCGTAAAAATAGAACCCTTCTGATCCATTAAAGACTTGAATGGCTTTTGACAAAGGCTCCGATGTCAATGGACCTGTGGCAATCACAGTCACTCCTTCAGGGATTTCGGTCACTTCTTCTTCAAAAACCGTTACTAATGGATGACTTTTGACTTTTTTCGTAATAACCTCTGAAAAAGAATCACGATCGACAGCCAGAGCGCCTCCTGCAGGAACAGCCGTTTCATCGGCAGAATGAACCACAACTGAATTTAAGCGGCGCATTTCTTCTTTTAAAACACCAACCGCATTAGCTAAGCTATTTCCGCGTAAGGAATTTGAACAAACTAATTCGGCAAAATTTTCAGTATGGTGTGCATCCGTCATTTTCTTTGGACGCATTTCATATAAATGAACGGCAACACCTGCTTGAGCAATTTGCCAAGCAGCCTCGCTTCCTGCCAGTCCTGCTCCAATTACATTTACGTGTTTCATAGGATTCTCCTTATCGTCTAGAATTTATTTTTGAACTGCTTCCTCATAGTCGCCATTTGGACAAATAATTTGTTTGCCACCTTTGACTTTCTTCTCAACTAAGTAATGATCACATTTTGGACAATTGCGTCCAATTGGTTTATCCCAAGAAACAAAATCACACTCAGGGTATCGATTACAGCCATAAAACAAACGATTTTTCTTTGATTTACGTTCAATAATTTGGCCCTCGTGGCATTTTGGACAAGTTACACCAATTTCTTTAACAATTGCTTTTGTATTGCGACATTCTGGAAAATTACTACATGCATAAAATTTACCATAACGTCCAAGCTTAATGACCATTGGTTTGCCGCAAAGGTCACAGTCAAAGCCTGCTGGTTCATCTTTAATTTGAATTTTTTCAATATTTTCTTCTGCCTTAACTAATTCCACTTCAAACGGGCGATAAAAGCGATCAACAACTTTCACCCAATCTTCATTTCCATCAGCAATCGCGTCTAAATTATTTTCCATTTCCGCGGTAAAGTGAATATCAATAATTTGTGGAAAGAAATCTTCAATAATTGAATTGACAATCTCACCTAACTCCGTCGGTTCAAAGCGTTTCTGAGACAATTTAACGTAATATCGTCTTTGGATTGTCTCTAAAGTCGGTGCATAGGTCGATGGTCGCCCGACACCATTTTCTTCTAAAGTTTTGATTAAAGTCGCCTCAGTAAAACGAGCAGGCGGTTGTGTGAAGTGTTGTTTTGGCTCAATATCAACAGATGTCACCATCTCACCAACTTCTAAATCTGGTAAAATATTATCTTTTTCTTCTTTACCATCATCACGACTTTCAACGTAAACTTGCATAAAACCTTTAAACTTAATTTTTGAGCCATTAGCAATAAATACGACACCATTTTGCTCTAGAGTAACTTTCATCGTATCAAAAACAGCCGGTGTCATTTGACTTGCGACTAGTCGTGACCAAATAAGACGATAAAGCTTCAGTTGGTCTTTGTCTAGGTACTTTTCAAGTTCCTCAGGGGTACGCAATGTACTCGTTGGACGAATCGCTTCATGGGCATCTTGCGCGCCTTGGGTATTTTTTGAGGCTTTAATTTGATGAGCCACGTATTCTTTCCCATAGCGTTCTTCAATAAAAGTCGCTGTTTCAGCTTTAGCTGAATCAGAAATTCGTTTTGAATCGGTACGCATATAAGTAATTAGTCCGACTGTTCCTTGACGACCTAAAGCAATTCCTTCATAAAGTTGTTGTGCGACCATCATCGTTTTCCGCGTACGGAAATTCAACTTACGCGCGGCTTCTTGTTGTAGACTACTTGTCGTAAATGGCGCTGCTGCTTGACGTTTGCGCTCTTTTTTCTCAACCTTTTTAACTTCATACTCTTTGGATTGTAAGCGATCCGTAATTTCTTTTACGCTAGCAGCATTCGGCAATTTGGTCTTTTTACCGTCGACACCCCAGAAATTGGCTTTAAATTTCTTACGGCCTTTTTGGAAGTTACCATCTAAACTCCAGTACTCTTCTGGTTTAAAGACACGAATGGCTTTTTCTCGGTCGACAATCATTTTTAAAGCGATTGATTGAACACGTCCTGCACTTAAGCCTTTTTTAACTTTCCGCCACAAAATCGGACTAATCGAATAGCCAACTAAACGGTCTAAAATTCGACGTGCTTGTTGTGCATCAACAAGATCAACGTCAATTGAGCGCGGTTCTTTAAAAGCAGCTTTAACCGCATCTTTAGTGATTTCATTAAATACCACGCGATTTTTATCGTTTAAATCAAGACCTAATAAAAATGATAAATGCCAAGCAATGGCTTCTCCTTCTCTATCCGGGTCACTTGCTAGAAAAACTTTTTCAGCTTTTTTAGCTGCCGAACGTAAACTTTTAATTACATCGCCTTTACCTCGAATTGAAATATAATGGGGTTCATAATTATTTTCGACGTCAATTCCCATTTTACTTTTTGGTAAATCGCGGACATGTCCGACACTAGCCACTACTTTATAATTTTTTCCTAAATATTTTTCAATTGTTTTTGCTTTTGCGGGTGATTCTACAATTACTAAATATTTATAAGCCATACCATTTTTGACTCCTTTCAAAAACAAATTCCTACTATATAATAGTCCACTTGTTTGATTACAACAAATCGTAGCTTATCATATCGGTAAGAGAATATTTTGTCAAGAAAGGAAATCAAACTTTTTTATCTATCGAATCAATATTGCGGTAATTCTTCTAAAATATCTTCAATACGATAAACGCATTTGGCACCATCTTGAATCAGATGATGGCAACCATTTGATTGACCACTTAAAATTTCTCCGGGGACCGCAAAAACTTCTTTTCCTGCCTCTAAAGCAAGTTGGGCCGTGATTAAAGAGCCACTACGTTCTTTTGCTTCAACGACACAAGTACCGTCTGATAATCCTGCAATAATTCGGTTACGCATCGGAAAATGATATCGTTTAATCGGAGTTCCTAAGGGATACTCACTTAAGATTAAATGGTTTTTTTTCATTTCAAAAAATAAATCACTTACCTCTCGTGGATAGCAAATATCCAGACCACAACCGACAACACCAATCGTCTTACCACCGGAACGAATCGCCAACTCATGACTAAAACGATCGACGCCTTTTGCCAATCCACTGACGATTACTCGCTTCTCTTCAACTAATCGCGGAATGATTTTTGTTAAAACTTGACTAGCGTAAGGAGTTGCCAAACGAGCGCCTACCATAGCAATCGATGGATAATCCAGCCATTCTAAACGCCCCTCATAAAATAAATAAAGCGGTGGATAGTCAGTATGCTTTAGACTTGCTGGATAGGAATCAGAAAAAAATGAAACAGCTTTTTGCATCGCCATTTTCTCTTTTAATTGATCTAATGATAGCGATTGCCAACTTGCCTGTAAGGTCCCCTTTTTCTTTTGATAGTTCGTAATATCCATGATTTCATCAATTGAAAAACTAGTATATTCCAGTTGTAACGCTACTTCTAAAACTTTCCATTTTCCAACAATACTAAGTCCTTCACAAAAAGTTAATTTCAATAACAATTCTTCCAAATCTGACATTTTAGTCAAAAAAATGACCCTCTTCCTGCGTCTATTTGACTGTATATTCGCAGAAAGAAAGTCAATATTTTTATTATTTAAGATAATTTGAAACGGGTGAAAAACTGCGACGATGAATGGGCGTAATTCCTTGATTTTCTAATCCGTTTAGATGCTCTTTTGTGCCATATCCTGCATTTTTAGCAAAGCCATAACCTGGAAATTGATGGTCATATTCTTGCATTAAATGATCACGATAGACCTTGGCAACAATACTTGCTGCAGCAATCGAAACCGAACGCGCATCACCTTTAATAATTTTCTCTTGCGCAATTTCAAGTGGCAAATTCATCGCATCAATTAATAAACAATCGGGTGTTGTAGACAATTGCTGGACTGCCAAAATCATCGCTTTTTTACTTGCTTGATAAATATTAATTTGGTCAATTTCTGCTGGATCGACAATTCCAATACCAATCGCCAAAGCTTTTTCTTTAATTTCTTTAATTAAAACTTCGCGATGTTTAACACTTAATTGTTTGGAATCATTTAGACTCAAAATTCGTGTATCTGGTGCTAAAATTACTGCTGCTGCTACAACCGGACCAGCTAGCGGCCCGCGACCAACCTCATCAATGCCCGCAATGAAACGATACCCCTTTTCAAAAGCGGCATTTTCAAAAAGTAACATTTCTTCGTACTTAGCTACCAATTGATGGGCTTTTTCAATTTTTTTATCAAATTGAATTAGCAGTTTTTGGATTCCCTGACGTGCGTCTAAACGTAAGCTACCAACATAAGGATGACTAGCATCCTCAATTTCCGCTAATCGAGCTTTAATTTGAGCAATCGATTCAGGCTTCTCCATCTTCAACACTCATTTCTTCCGCTCTATCTAACGTATAAGCACCTAATTTTCCTTGGCGGATATCGATAATAACTCGTTCACTGCCACGTTCGAAGTCTTCACCAAAACCAAGTTTTTTTGTAACTAAAATTAATAAATCAGGACCGGATAAAGCTAGATCATCGGTTGTTAAGCCATAACGTTTCATTACTACCGATGGATAATAATGAGCGAAAAAGCCTAAGCCATAGATTGCAATATCATCTAAATGAAGCAACTGATCTTTAATCGCACCTGTAAGGGCTAATTTGCGACCAATTTCTTGGTTTTCAAAACGTGGCCATAAAATTCCCGGTGTATCTAACAACTCCAACTCGTTGCCTGATTTTAACCATTGCTGCCCTTTTGTAACTCCTGGTTTATTACCTGTTTGAGCAATTTTCTTTCCAACCAAACGATTCATCAATGTTGACTTCCCTACGTTAGGAATTCCAATTACAATTGCTCGAATCGCTCGTGGTTTTAATCCACGATTGCGGTCTCGCTCTATTTTTTCTTTTAATGCTTCTTTAGCTTTACTAATAATTTCTTTAACGCATTTATTTTCATGCGCGTTAATCGCTAAAGTAAAAGCCCCTTGTTTCACAAAGTATTGCTCCCATAATTTTGTTTGCTTAGCGTCTGCTAAGTCCGATTTGTTAATTAAAACTAAACGAGGTTTTTGTTGTAATAATTTATCCAACATTGGATTGCGTGATGAAATGGGTAAGCGCGCATCAACTACCTCGAATATTATATCAACGAATTTTAATTTTTCACTTATTTCTCGACGGGCTTTTGCCATATGCCCCGGAAACCATTGAATCGTCATTAAACGCTCCTACTTTCCTATATATTTCATTTAGTCATTTTGCATCGCATCATATTGTAACATAATTTTTAATGACCTGCTTCTTTCATGAGTGATTTACCAAAAAAACGATGAGCAGTTCCAAATGAAACTGCTCATCACGATTAGACAAAATGCGCTCGCTTTAAAGGATAATAAACAATCCGCGCTTTTCCGATAATGTTTTCTTCTGAGATTGCTCCAAACGAACGGCTATCTTTTGACATCCGACGATTATCCCCCAAGACAAAATAGCTACCTGTTCCTAACTTTTTAACACCCATCAACTCTTCAAATTCAAAATCATTTGTAAAAGGAATTCTCTCTTCGTCATGAGCGAGATTTTCTTCTAAAAAGGTCTCTTCTACAACTTCTTCATTAATGTAAAGTTGATCATTGCGATAACTGACAGTGTCACCTGGCATACCAATTACACGCTTAATATAAGTTGTACCATCTGCCATTTGAAAAACAATGACATCAAAACGTTCAATGTCGGAAAATTTTTCCATTAGTACAAAATCGCCTTGTGTTAGCGTATTTTGCATCGAAATACCTTCTACAGGGACAGGGATTAAGAAAAAGCCACGAATAATAAGAGCGATGCTTAGTCCAGCTAAAGTATACTTAACAATTAGCCAAAACCACTCAACTATATTTTGTACTTTCATCGAATTCATCCTTTTAGTCTTTATTGTTTAATAACTCAATCGCTTTTTCATACATTTCATCTGTCGCTGATGCTTGCTCAAACAAACGCAATTCGATTGCAAAAGCTGTATCATAATCTAACACACCTGTTACGGATAACTGATTCTCCTGTTGAAACATTTCTAAGGCTTTTTTCGTCTCATTGGTAAATAGTTCTTCTTTATTCTCAGGTGTTAAGTAACCTAAAAGACTTAAAAACTCATTAAGATGACCAACAGCTTCTGCCTCATCTTCTAATTTCAAGCCAACAGAAGCACTCAGCGAAGGATAATCAAAATAGGCTGGATAAGGCACTTCATAAGTCGGATTGAAGCCTTTGTCATTAATCCATTGACCGCTTGGGGTCAGCCATTTTTGAACTGTCATCTTCAGCTCACTCTGATCAGAAAGATGGTTCATTCCTTGAACCGTGCCTTTACCAAAAGTTGTTTGTCCAACAACTGGAATATCCGCCGACTCATTTAAAGCCGCTGCCAATATTTCAGAAGCGGATGCACTTTGCCCATCAACAATGACTACTACCGGTTCCGTTACTTTAAAGCCATTGTCTAAGTCTTTTGAAGCTTTTGTCTCGCCGATAATTTCATTTTTTAAGCCGAACTGAACAATGGTTTGGTCATCTTCTAAAAACATACTCGCCATCTTCTCAACTTGATCGAGGTAACCTCCTGGATTTTGACGCACATCCAGAACAAATGATTTGGCCCCTTGCTTTCGTAAAGCAGTAATCGCTTCTTTTAATTCTTCTGCTGTCGTACCGTTAAAACTAAAAATTTGAACGGATCCAATCGTTGGATAATCTTCATCTAGTTGAAATGACAACGATTCAACAGCAATCGTGTCACGTGTTACTTTAACCTCTAAAGTTTCCTCAGCCCTTTGAATCGTTAGAAGGACTGTCGAGCCTTTTTCCCCACGTATTTCTTCAACAACTTCGGATAGTTCTTTACCTTTTGTTTCTCTACCATCAATTTGAATAATCCGATCATCTTTTTCTAGACCACTTTTAGCTGCCGGACTATTTTCTTTTGGCTCCTCAACAATTTCAGGATATTCTTCACGAATCGATAATGTCGCACCAATTCCTTCAAATTTTCCTAAAAGCATTTCATTTAATTCACTCGACTCTTCTTCTTGCAAATAAGTCGTATAAGGATCCTCCAGTGCTTCCGTCATGCCTTGTAGCGCACCTTCGATTAATAAATCTGAATTGACTTCTTCATAATAATCTTCTTGAATCGTCTTGTATAGTTCATGTATTTTGAACAACTCATCTTTTTCACTTTCACTTGAATTTACAAATGACGGTCGACTCATCCACATATGAACCGCGCCTGCGCTAATAATCGCTACACAGACTAAAGAAATCAAATGACGTTGGAATGGTACTGGATACTTTTTCATTCAAATCCTCCCTTTCCACTAGCAGTTTTCTTCCAAATAAATTTCCCAAAGATGATCAAATAAAGCTAAATTTTCTAAATAATTCGTATTTAGTTCGAGATAATCAGAGATTTCATGATATTCTTCACTTTGTTTTGGAAATTGTAAATCACGACTGGCTGCTTCCGCTAACCGACTCGTATCCGTGGGTACTTTAACATCTTTTAACGTCATTAAGTATTGATAAAACGTTTTTCTCATTACTCACCATTTTCCCGCTAAAAACGCTGCTCTCAAAGCATGGTTTCTCGCATAGTTTGTCGGATTTTTTTTGTAATAATCTTGATGGTACATTTCAGCTGGATAAAATGGAGCCGCAGCTTCTATTTTGGTTACAATTGGTCGATCAAAGCGTCCACTTTCTGCTAAAGCTTTTTTACTCGCTTCAGCCTGCTCTTTTTGTTCTTCTGATAAATAAAAAATAACTGGACGATAACTATCGCCACGATCTTGAAATTGCCCAAAAGCGTCGGTTGGATCGGTTTGTTGCCAATAAATCGCTAATAACTCTGGATAAGAGATTTTTGTTTCATCAAAAATAATTTCAACTGCTTCCGTGTGTCCAGTATTTTTGGTGCAAACTTCTTCATAGGTTGGATTAACCGTTTTTCCTCCCGTATAACCGGAAGTGACACTATAAATTCCTGGTAAACTGTCAAATGGTTGGACCATACACCAAAAGCAACCCCCTGCAAATATTGCTCGTTCCATGATTCTTACTCCTCACTTTTTTTAGTTGAAGTTGATGTTTCGGCTAGATACAAACTAAATTCAATCTCATCTTCTACTAAATTAATTTTTTCTGCTTTTAAATAAAGACCATTGCCTATCTCAAATTGATCTAAGCGCAGTACAATTGTCTCTTCTTTTGGTTTGACTTCAATCCATTTTGGTAGTTCTGGCGTTTTTGCAATCATTCTCAATACTTGAGTGATTGGTAAATTTAATGCGCCGACTGAAAGACTTTTTGCTTTTAATTGAACATTTCCATCATCCATCACAAATGGATCTAAATATAAATAAAATCGTAAAGGAAAACCTAATAAATCAAACTCACCAGAGATTAAGGCTTCATTTTTTAAAACAAACTGGTAGTTTTGTTCTTCTTTTTTCGCCTCTTTTTGTAAATCTTCGAGATAAATAGCTACTATTTTATTAATTTGCGCTTTTTGACTGCGTATGGCTAGTAAAGGCTCACCGGTAAGAACCGGTTGCTGTTCAATCAGTTCGGAAAAGTTTTCTCTTTCTTGTGTCAAACGAGTCATAACAACCAAGCTCGCACCAATTAAGATAGTTGCCAATAGAATAAACGCTACTTTCCAGCCATTTATTTCTTGCCATTTAATTTTTAATAAGCTTTCCTTTGATTTATTATTCATTTACTTTTTCCTCCGTCAACCAGTCATCCGATGTCTCTGTCATTTTTTCTAAAAAGGCCATTGAAATTAATTGATAACCATTATAATTTGGGTGAAATTTATCTTCTTCATAAAGAGCATTATTCCGTAAATCATTTAATGTCGAAGCATCAGTACTATTTTCACCTTGAAGTTCATCCGAATCAAAAATTCCTTGATAAATTAAATCATTGATTGGAACAAAGTGCGTTTGTGGCTCTTCTTCAATCACTTCTTCTGTGAGGGTATTCCAATTATTCACAATCTCTTGCATTTCGGTTATTTCAGGAAAATAAACATAAAATGGATTATAAATTCCTAAGACATAGATGGGGGCCGTTGTATTGTAAAGCCGAATTTCATTGATTAATTCCTTTAAATTTTTTTGGTACTTTTCTCCTGGTTTTTTAAACGTCTCAACCGATAAACCTAGAATGTTATTTTGAATAACCTTCATCAAATCATTGCCACCAACTGTTAGTGTAATGATATTGGCTGTCGATAAATTTTTTTGGATTTTTTTATCTCCTTTAATTCGCTTTAAAATTTGAGGACTCCGATTACCAGCCACACCAAAATTTTCGGTTTCAATTTGACCTACTGGAAATTTCGTCTCAATTGAATTGGCTAACAAAGGGACAAAACCACCTTTCTTTGTTTCATCGCCAATCCCCTCAGTCAAGGAGTCGCCAATTGCAACTAAATGAATGTTAGGTAAGGATTTTACAGCTGTAGCTAGGTTTGACTCATTTTCTAAACGAGGGCTAGCTTTAGGAATAAGATTATTAAAAAACAGCAGACTAACTAAAATTAATAGGCTAACAAAGAATAAATCTTTAAGCAGTCGATTCACATTCATTTGCTCTCCTCCTTCCATTTGTTTTCTTTGTTATTTTAACAGATTGTTAACAAATATGAGTCTGAATTGGACTGAAAAAATAAGAATTTTATATTTTATTAAAAAGATTGAAAAAAAGAGCTGCGACAGAAGATCGGCCACAGCTAATTAATTATTCAGAATAGTACATCATTGCAAAGGCTCCACTACCTGTATGTGTTGCAATGACTGGTGTCGTATGAAATAACGTTACTTTAATTTGTGGGAAAGATTCACGTATATCATCCGCATATTTTTGCCACTGTTCAGAGTCACCCGCGTAGGAAATTGCTACTTGTTTTAAGTTTTTTGTTTCGTATAGCTCTTTTTTGAAGCCCTCGAACCATTTAGCGAAAGTTTTATTCCCGCGTCCCTTAATTAATGGCAGTAATTCAGCATCCTTAAGTTCCATTACTACTCGCATATTTAAGAAACTTGAAAGCATCCCCTTGGCGCGGTTAATCCGACCGCCTTTCACTAAATTTTCAAGCGAAGATAAACCAATGTATAGCTTCGTATGGGCTAAAATATTTTCTACAATAGGAAGTACATCATTTAAACTTTTTCCAGCTTGAGCCAACTCAGCAGCTTTTATGACAGCAAAAGATAGAGCCTGATCAGTCATATCTGAATCAACCACGACGACATTGGTCTTAGTTAATTGACTAGCTTGTCTCGCAGCCTCAACTGTGCCACTTAATGCTTTTGTCAGATGAATGGAAAGAACATCGCTACCGTCTGCTCCCAGTTCATCGTATAATTCGGCAAACTTTCCGATTGGTGGTTGGCTTGTTTTTGGTAAGTCCTTTGATCCTGCCATTAACGACATAAATTTATCTGCACCTAGCGATTCATCGTCTGCATAGATTGTATCATTAATCATCACAGATAAGGGTACGACTTGAATAGCTAGTTGATCAACTAATTTAGGATCCATCGTACAAGATGAATCAGTTACGATTTTAAGTTTTCTCATTCTTTTCTTCACTCTTTCTTTTAAAACAGTTTGGATTCGTGTTAAAATAGATTCGTATATTCTATTACTAGTATAACAAACAATATTCGATTTTTCATCAATTAATCTAAGTTGAGGTGGTTTTATGGAAGTTATGAAGACGAATCGACGCTACTTAATTATCAATGAAGTCTTAAATGCAGTCACACATGGTATCGCTTTTGGCCTTAGTATCGCTGGGTTAGTTATTTTATTAGTCAAAGGTGCTCGTTTAGGAGAACCAATGCATATTGTTTCTTATGCAATCTATGGTTCAACTATGATTTTACTTTTTTTATTTTCAACACTCTTTCACAGCTTAATGTTCACTAAGGCAAAAAAAGTTTTTCAAGTTTTTGATCACAGTTCAATTTTTTTATTAATTGCTGGTAGTTATACCCCTTTTTGTTTTATTAGTTTACGAGGTTGGATTGGTTGGACTCTCTTTGGTTTAATTTGGACATTAGCCATTGGCGGTGTGATTTACAAATCATTGACCCTCCATCGTAAAAAAGAAGGCGATAAAATTTCAACTTCTATCTATATCGTGATGGGATGGCTTTGTTTATTAACTTTTTATCCTTTAACCCAAGCGTTAGGTTTTTGGGGAACATTCTTGCTAGCTAGTGGTGGTGTCGCTTATACCGTAGGGGCCTTATTTTACGGTTTAAAAAAGGTACCCTACATGCATGTCGTTTGGCATCTTTTCGTGATGCTCGGAGCAGGTCTAATCTACTTTTCTATTTTATTTTATACGTAAAAAAAACGGAGATGTGCTTGATATCGCATCTCCGTTTTAATTATTTACTTCGCTTATATGTTTCAAATCGATGGGCGTATTTATTTTTTTCATCAACAATACCATCCAAAGTTTCTACTAACTGCCACTCTTGCCAATTTATTTCAGGAAAATAAGCATCCCCTTTAAAGTTTCCATCAATCACTGTTCGATATAAAATATCCAGATAGGGTAAGAAATCTTTATAAATCGCAGCTCCTCCAACAATCATGACTATCTCAGATTGTTGACTAGCAAAAGTTAATACTTCTTCTAGTGAATGCATTACCACCACTCCTGAAGCTTGAAAATTTTTATTTCTTGTCAAAATGATTGTTTGTCGCCCCGGCAATGGACGACTTCTCATTCCTTCAAATGTTTTTCTTCCCATAACAATCGTTTTTCCAATCGTCATTTTTTTGAAGTATTGTAAGTCATTTGGTAAATGCCATGGTAACGTTTGCTCCTTACCAATTAATCCAGTTTTGTCTTGAGCCCAAAGTGCTGCTAACATTTAACTCCTCCTCTAAACGGCAATTGGCGCCTTAATGGTTGGATGTGGTTTATAACCCTCGATTTGAATATCTTCTAACTCAAAATCAAAAACCGATTTTTTTTCTTTATTTAAAATAAGTTTTGGTGCTTGACGAATCTCACGCGTTAATTGCTCCTGCATCTGTTCCAAGTGATTGACATACAAATGGGCATCGCCTAGCGTATGAACAAACTCACCCACCTCTAAATTGGTTTCATGGGCAATCAAGTGCGTCAGTAAAGCATAACTTGCAATATTAAATGGTACTCCTAAAAAAACATCGGCACTACGTTGATAAAGTTGACAACTCAGCTTTCCGTCATGCACATAAAATTGAAACATCGTATGACAAGGCGGTAACGCCATACTCGGAACATCTTCTGGATTCCAAGCAGACACAATCAAACGACGGGAATCGGGATTGGTTTTAATCATTTCAATCACGTCTTTTAATTGATCAATCCACTCGCCTTTGGCTGTTTCCCAATGACGCCACTGGTAGCCATAAACTTTCCCTAAATCACCGTGTTTTTCTGCAAAAATACTATCTGTCACGATTCGCTCACAAAAATGAGCCAATTCCTTTTTATAACTTTCGTTAAATACTTCATCTTTTAATGCTCGTTGACCAAAATTTGTCATATCGGGCCCGTGGTAATCTTCACTTTTAACAAAGCGTTCAAATGCCCATTCATCCCAAATGTGATTGTTATTTTCTAAGAGATAGCGAATATTTGTATCCCCTTTAATAAACCACAACAACTCACTCTTAATTAAACTAAAGGGAACACGCTTTGTTGTTAATAAGGGAAAACCCTCTTGTAAATTAAAACGCATCTGATAACCAAACAAACTCTTCGTACCCGTTCCAGTTCGGTCTTCTTTAAAATTTCCTTCACTTAAAATTTTCTGACCTAATGATAAATACGCTTGTTCCATCTTCGTCACCTTTCCTTAGTCGGCCCACTCACTCAAGTATTCCCAACGATTCATTTTATCTTCTAATGCCGTTTCTTTTTGATTAATCTCTTGTTGAATTTCTTGGAGTTTTGTAAAATCGGAACCTTGATGATTCATTTCTTGTGTCAAAAGCTCAATAATTTCTTCTAGTGAGGCGATGTCATCTTCAATCGTTTCCCATTCTCTTTGTTCCATATAACTCAGCTTTTTCTTTTCTTTCGGAACATTTTTTACTTCTACAATATCTTTTGTTTCATGATTTTTATCGTGTAGTTCTTTTTCTTGCTCTTGCAAGTAATCATTGATGGAGCCAAAATAGGTTTGGATTTTGGCGTTCCCTTCAAAAATTAATAATTTTTCAGCAACTTTGTCTAAGAAGTAACGGTCATGCGAAACCGTAATTACCGCTCCTGGGAAGGTTTGTAAGTAGTCTTCTAAAATCGTTAGCGTATCAATATCCAAATCGTTTGTCGGTTCATCTAGCAATAAGACGTTAGGTTGCGCTACTAGTAGCTTTAGTAAATACAAGCGACGCTTTTCACCACCGGATAATTTAGCGATTTTTGTTCCATGAACATGACGAGGAAATAAAAATCGTTCCAATAACTCAGCTACACTCATTTGTGAGCCATCTTGTCGTGTTACCGCCTCGGCTGCTTCTTGTAAATAAGCGATCATCCGCTTATCGCCATCCATTGCTTCATTTTCTTGCGTGTAATAGGCCAAACGAACTGTTTCTCCAATTGAAAACACACCAGAGTCCAACTCCAAATGTTGGGCTAAAAGATTTAATAAAGTTGATTTTCCAGCGCCATTTTCTCCGGTAATCCCTAAACGTTCGCGTGATTGAATCAGCAAATCAAAATGTTCTAAAATCTTTTTATCATCAATCGTGTACGTTGCATCTTTTAATTCAAAAACTTTTTTACCTAAACGTTGCGTAGCAATATCAATTTCAATCTCATCTGTTTGCTTCACTTGATATAAGTTATCTTTCAAATCTTCAAAACGATTAATCCGCGCTTGTTGTTTAGTTGTTCTAGCTTTCGCCCCTGCTCGCATCCAAGAAAGCTCTTGTTTATAAAGCTGTTTTCTTTTTTCTTCTTGTTCGCCTTCCACACGATCTCTTTCTGATTTTTCTAACAGATAGGTTGCATAATTGCCTTTGTACTCGTGTAGTTTTCCATAAGCCAATTCAAAAATACGATTCGTCACTCGATCAAGGAAATAACGATCATGCGTAACCATCACTAGGGAGCCACGGTATTGCTTTAAATAGTCTTCTAACCATTCAATTGTTTGGTAGTCAAGATGGTTCGTTGGTTCGTCTAATAATAGCAAATCTGGTTCATCAATTAAAACTTGTGCTAATCCGACTCGTTTTTTCTGTCCCCCAGACAACTCGTTGATTTTTTTATTCAACTCTTGAATGCCTAGCTTTTGTAAAATAATTTTGGCGTTCGTATCTGTCATCCAGGCATCATTTTCAGTCATCGCATCTTGTGCCAACTGAAATTCTTTTTGAGCGGAAGTGTCCTCACTCGCCTCTTCTAACGCAATCAAAGCCGCTTCATAACGTTTTACTGTTTTTAATTGTAGGCTTTCCCCCTGAAAAACGGCTTCTAAAACCGTCAAATCCCCAGCTATATTTGTTTCTTGTGATAAGTAACCTACCCGATAATCTTTAGGATAGAAAACACTTTGACGATCACCATCACCTTTTTCTTTACCCGAAAGAATTGAAAGCAAACTTGTTTTCCCTGTGCCATTGACACCAATCAAACCAATCCGGTCATGAGTATGAATCAAAAAAGAAATTTGATTAAAGATATCTTTATCCCCATATGTTTTTGATAAATCTGTAACTTTTAATTCTTTCAATCAAAATACCTCCTAATATCCTAACAACTTTCGTACACTAATTAGTCATAAACATTTCATAGTATGTATCCATAATTTGTCTGGTGACCTCTATATGAGCAGGCGCACGATTAAGACCATTTAATTGTGGCATTACAACCGCCACGGCAACTTCGGGGTCAGAAGCTGGACCATAAGCCACTACATTAGAATTTTCTACCTCATACTTTTTACCATCTTCATACACATCCACCTCTGCTGTACCAGTTTTAGCCGCAATTTCCATCTTACTATTTCGTAAACGAGTTCCTGTCGTATACGGATTTGTTCCTGTAACAACATCACGGAAACCTTGTTGAATAATCGCTAATTCTTCCGCCGATAGATCGACTTTGTTTAAAGCTTTCGGTTCAGTCACTTGTTTGGATTTACCTAGACCCCCATCTTCACTATTTCCATAAATACCTTTAACTAAATGAGGCTGTAAACGCACGCCATCGTTGGCAATCGTCGCAACATACTGCGCTAATTGCAGTGGTGTATATGTATCAAACTGACCAAATGATAAATCGAGGATTTTACCACCATCGTTATTAGCACCCGATAAATATTTTACCGGTGTTTGAATGCCTGTTTCTTCATCTGGTAAATCGATTCCTGTTTTAGTTCCCATTCCGTATTGAGCCATCGCACTTCGTAATTGTTCGTAGGCTTTTGCTTGTTCTGGTAAACTAGGGACTGAAATCTTATTCCCATGATATTGAATACCTAACAATTTTAAAGCGATTTGAATCATATACGAGTTTGAAGAAACTTCTAACGCTTGTCTCGCCGATAGATTTTGATTATTTGACCCAGTTGGGTTGAAAATTGACGCTTTTGGATTTGCTCCTTCTAAATAAATCGGTTGATCATAAATAACTTCATTACCTGATACGACCCCACTTTGCCAGCCAGCCGTCAACGTTCCAGCTTTAACTACCGATCCAGGGACAAAGGACTTTTTGTAAACACCAATGGTATCTTCTTGTAACTCTTTTGAATGAATTTCATGGTAGTAACCAGACATCGCTAATACGCCACCTGTTTTAGTATCTAACACAACAACATAGGCTCCTGGTGAAAAAGTGGCAAAGTTACTATCGATTAATTGTTGATACTCTTTTTTTAAGATAGCATCGACTTTATGTTGAAATTCTGAATGAATGGTTAGGACTAAATTATCGCCTTTTTCTCCAGCGAAAGTTTCTTTTTGGTTTTGAATTTGTCCTTCATGATTGATTGTAATCTCACGTTGCGATTTAGTTCCTTGTAAAACTTCTTCATATTGTTTTTCTAAAAAACTAGTTCCCACCCGGTCGTTTCGAGCATAACCTTTTGATAAGTATTCATCCGTTAGCTCTGCTGGCAGTCCTTGCTGTTCTGTCGAAACTTTTCCAATAACACTACGTATCGAGTCGTTCTCAGCTAACACTTCTCGTGACCAGTCGGTTCCAGTAGAAATTCCTGCAATCTCTTTACTATGTTCGGAAACAATTGCTAATTCTTCATTCGTAACATTTTTGTTTTTCACAAAAACCGTTGTCAACTCTTGTGCACTATTTAATTTTTTAAAAATAGTCGCGACTTTTAGTTGCTCTTCATTAAAGGTTATTTCCTCAGGTGTCACAGAATCAACTAACGCTTGATATTCATTTTCTATTGCTTCTTTTGGAAGTCTCTTACGTGCTTTTTCTAAATTATCCTTATTTGCTAACCACGTGTCCTTTAAATCGCGTTCAGTTAGTTTCTCATCTATTTCAATTTCAATTAATTGAACAAGCTTTTGAGCAACTGATAATAATTCATCTGCCATCACATTTAAGCCTCTCGTATAGGTAATCGCTGGATTTGCATGATTTTGAACAAGTGCTTTGCCCGCACTATCATAAATCATCCCACGTGGTGTACTTGTTTCCACTTTACGTACAGAAGAAGCTTCAATTTTTTCCTGAAGACTATCGCCATTAATAATTTGTAAATAACCTAATTGTATAATTAATGCTACAAATAACGTAAATACAATGAAAAATAGAAGGTTTAATCGAAAAGGAATATGTGACTTCTGTTTATTTTTTTTATGGTTTTCTTCTGGCATTCCATCTGAAAAGAGTTTTTTTAGTTTTTGCATGTGACTAATCCCTTCCTTGCATTCTATCTAATCATTCTACCAAAAATTGCGTGTGATTGGCACCCTTTAACTAAAATTTAACCATCACACTCGATGTTTCACAAGATCATTTCACCATAAATCAAGCAGAATAATATAATTGATTTAATAGGTTTTACCCCATATAAAATCATTTAATCGCGTGAAACTTTATATCCTAACCTTTTTTGTGGATAAATAAAAAAAGAGACACACCTTGAAAGATGTGTCCTTCTTTTGATTTTATAAATATCAAATCATCTCGCGACCATTATTGTTCATAAAATGATTCTGCAGAATTTTCTTGACTACTATAATCACGGTCATCGTAAAATTGATTACCAATAAAACCATTGATTGAATATTGAAATTGTGGATCAATTTCTAATTCTTCGTTAGTTGGTAAGCCCAATTGCTCTTTTAAAAGATTTTGAACTTTCAATAATTCATTTACACCTAATATCTGGTAATAGATACCGTTGATTTGTTCGCCTTGACCTTCCAATTGTGCTTGCTCGATATTTTCAAACGCAGGATAGTAATTGGTCACAATATTAAGCATTTGATCCCAAACTAAATCCGTTCGAGAATTCTTTTCAACTGCTTTTAAGATTTTTTGATAATTACTCACACTATCTAAACTAATTAACTTATCGACGATTTTTGCAATAACCTCTCTTTGACGACGTTGGCGACCTATATCACCTTCTGGATCGTCTTTACGCATTCTTGCATAAGCCAAACCTGTTTTGCCATCTAAAGTGATTTTTCCAGCTGGTACGTGGACCTTCTCGAGAGTAAAATCAATTTTATTATCTACTTCAATCCCGCCTACCGCATCAATTAAATCGCGTAAACCTTGCATATTCATCATAACATAATGGTCAATTGGTACATCGACTAGCTTTTCTACCACATCCATCGCTAATTCAACATCTCCATAGGCATAAGCATGATTTAACTTATCGAACGTCACACCATCAAGCATATCTGATAAAATATCGCGATCTAAACTCACAATTGTCGTTTGTTCTTCTGCAGGATTAACTGTCACCACCATCATACTATCTGAGCGACCATGATCTTTTCTACCAAGTGCACCTGTGTCTACTCCTAGTAATAAGATAGAAAATGGATCTTTATCACCAAAATTGACTGCGACTTCACGTTTTTTAGTTGTTCGGTTAACTTGCTGACTAATCGTGTCAACCGCCTTATTCGCATCTCCTAAGACTTTCATTCCATAACCAGTGACTGCTGCTACCATAATGACTAGCACACCTAAAATAGATACGATAACTTTTTGATATGTACGCATGTGACACCCCTCTAACTTCTAACATAACTACAAGAATTTTCCCATAACTTAATCTTTGAAACAATCTTTTTTTTCATTTGTTAGCAGATTGTAACAAAAAATTAAAAAAACAGACTTAGGGCCTGTTTTCTTAAACATAATCTACAAATTTCGCTCTAAACTTCATATGGAGATGCGTACCTAGAATCACTAATATCATTACCATTCCCCAAAAAATCAGGCCATAAGTAGTTTTTTCCCAAAACCATGCACGATTTAAGAATGTATCACGAAAACCTTCAATAATATAATAGACAGGATTGATTCTTAAAATTTTTACAAGCCATTCTGGTAAATTACGATTTTGAATGTCCCAAATTGGTCCAGAAACATAAAATAGCAAGCGTAAAACAGATTGTAAAAAGATATGATAATCCCTAACTAAAACAGTTAATGTTGCATTTAAAATTCCAAATGAAAATAAGAATGCTATCATACAAACAAAATAATAAAGATACTGTATCCAATAAAACGAAATGCTTCCTCCAAAACCAATTACTGTAAAGACCACAATAACGAGCATTGGAAAATAAGACGATAAATTACTCACGATGTTTATCGTGGGCAGCACGCTCACTGGAAATTTCATTTTGGCGACCATTCCGACTTGACGATGGATACTGTTTGACGCTCCTAAAATAGAAGAACTGATATAAAACCAAGCAGTAATCCCTATAAGCATCCAGACGATAAATGGTACACCTGAAATTTTATTTCCTTGATTGACGCCTATTCCAAAAACAAGATAATAAATACCTACTTGGATTGCTGGATTTAAGATTTGCCAAGCTAGACCAAGATAATGGCTTTGATATGTCGCTTTGTCTTCGTATCGAGACATCCGAAAAATCATTCCTAAATTTTGGAACTGCTCTTTAAGAATTATAAAAATTTCTTTCACAAAATAACTTCCTTTACAAATAAATTCTTTCCGTATTCCTTTACGAATACAAGATTATCTAAAAACATCAACAATTGTTTCAATTGGCTTTTCAACTGCATGGCTTAAAGATCGACCACTAAAAGAAACCAATGTGAAGAAGGTCGTCGCTACGATGACACCAGTCAATAAAATGCGCGTTGGAAGTGTCATTTTTTCACCTAAAGGAGTGCGTTCTAAATTTTTATTCAATTCTTTTGAAGTTAGTCCTTGTTGCTGCACAATCGGATCATTCTTTGTTTTTTCAGCTAAATCACTCAATGTAAACTCTTTTTGTGCATTTTTATAGTTATCTTGATATTCTTTTTGTTCATTCTTCGGTTTCTTTTTAAACTCTTTGATAAACGCTTTATATTCAGCCATTACTTCCTTAGTTGGTCCGAACATACGCATATCACCATAATGCATCCAAATTGTTTTATCGCACAACGATTCAACTTGAGCTAAAGAATGACTAACAAAGAAAATAGTTTTTCCTTGCTGCTTAAATTCCATAATTTTATCAACACATTTTTGATAAAAAGTTTCATCACCGACCGATAATGCCTCATCAATAACCAAAATATCTGGATCATTATGTACGGCAATCGCAAAACCCAAGCGTGACCTCATACCACTAGAGTAGCTTTTTACCGGTTGGTTAATAAAGTCGCCTAAATCTGCAAAAGCGATAATCTCTTCCATTTTCTCATCAATTTGTTTATTCGTCATTCCAGACATTAATGCTTTTAAGCGAATATTTTCCTTACCCGTTAACTGCCATTTCAAGCCCGCACCAATGGCGATGATAGATGTATCTCCATTAACCTCCATCGTTCCTGAAGTAGCTGGAATAATTCCACTAATGACATTTGATAAGGTTGACTTTCCAGATCCGTTAATACCTATTACTCCAACAGATTCGCCAGCATACACATCAAAACTAACACCTTTCAAAGCCCAGAAGCGCGGAATGCCTTTATGGGTAAATTTAAATAACGCTTTAATTTTATCCGATTTTTTCTTATACAAGTCATATTCTTTTGTGACCAGTGTACTTCTTACTTTTATTTCATCATTCTTCAAGTTAATCATCCATTCTAAAAATTCAATCAAACGAATATTCAAGCTATATCATATCATATCTTCTAGCTTCGAGAAATCTTTTATAACAAATCTAAAACAAAAATAAAGGAGTGGACACCAATCCTACCCCTTTATTTTTCCAGATTCTAAATCTTTTTTTATTTGACTTGTTGAAATTTCGGGTGTTCTGGCAAGATAAATCACTTCAGCATCCGTTTCTTCTTGAATAAAATCAAATTTTCCTGACCAATCATCTCCCATTACAAATGTATCGATATGATAACTTTTGACATCAGAAACTTTTTGATCCCAATTTTCTTCAGGAATTACAAGATCGACATAACGAATTGCCTCTAATAATTGTTTACGTTTTTCATAAGAAAAATAACATTTCTTTTGTTTTTCGTTCCAATTGAACTCATCTGTTGATAAAACAACAATCAGATAATCACCTTGCTCTTTCGCACGACGAAGCAAATTTATGTGACCATAATGTAATAGATCGAATGTGCCATAAGTAATTACTCGTTTCATTTTCTTACCTCATTTTCATTTAACTATTCTCACACCCTTCACGATATCAAAAATAAAATTAAATAGCAACAAAAAAATAGCTTATCGCCCTAGTCAGGACGACAAGCTATTGAATCTTTTATTATTTCGCAGCTACAAAAATGTCATTTGCTTTGTTCCAGTCAACTAAATTCCAGAACGCATCTACGTAATCTGGGCGTACATTTCTATAGTTTAAATAGTACGCATGTTCCCAAACATCTAAACCAATAATAGGTGTTGCACCATCCATTAATGGAGAGTCTTGGTTCGCAGTTGAAGTAATTTCCAATTTACCATCTTTTAAAACTAACCAAGCCCAACCAGAACCAAAACGAGTTGTAGCTGCAGCTTTTAATAATGCTTTAAATTCAGTAAAGTTTCCGAAAGTTTCATCAATCGCTGCTTTTAATTCACCAACCGGTTCGCCACCAGCATTTGGTGCCATGATATTCCAGAAGAATGTATGATTTGCATGACCGCCGCCGTTATTACGCACAGCTGTACGGATATCTTCAGGGATTGCATCCATATCTGAAATTAATTCTTCAATTGTTTTTTCACCTAATTCAGGGTGTTTTTCAATTGCTGCATTTAAATTTGTAACATAAGTATTGTGATGTTTCTCGTGGTGTAAATGCATTGTTTCAGTATCAATATGTGGCTCTAAAGCATCGTATCCATAAGGTAATTTTGGTAATTGATAAGTCATAAAAAATTCCTCCTAAAATATTTGTATTTACAACTCTTAGATTATCAAAGATATCTTAATTCATCAATTCATATGCTTAGTTTTTAAAAATAAGCCATTTACTAAATAAAAAATTAGCCACCACCACAATAACCTGCGTTATTAATTTTGCATAAAAATCTTTCCAGTTTAAAAATTCAATCAATAATAGCATTGACAGCATATCGATCACAAAAGATAACCCGCGATAAAAAACGAATTTAATCAGTTCAAAGCTAACAGCTGTGATTCCGCTAACATTTGAATCAAAAACCCATCTTCGATTCGTTAAATAGGCAAATAAAACCGAAAAAATCCAGGCAAAGCTATTTGCTAAAAGCATATCCATCTCTAAAAAAGATTTTAAAAAAAAATAAACACCAAAGTTAACTAGTGTCGTCAACACGCCAAAAACTAAATATAAAATTATTTCTTTATTTGTCAACAATCGTAATATTCGCATCATTCTTACTCTTTTCTCTAATATTTCCACTTGAATTCCTTGTCTTCTTTGGTAGTGTCCGTTAAAATGAAAGATATTACGTAAACCACTGAGGAGCTCAATTATGTCATACATTCAATTAGTTAAATCATCATTTCGGCAATTTGATCAATTAAAAGCCGCCAAAAATTTGGCATTAGGAAAAATAGCGGGACACTTAATCCTATTAAGCTTAATCTTTGCCATCCCGATTTCCATCCAAGTGTTAAATTTATTTTCATCTATCCAATTAGATGGAAAAGAAATCGCAAAAAAAATTCCCGACTTCACCATTCAAAATGATCAATTGACACTAGAAAAACCACAAGAAGGCTTTATTTACCAGACTGATTCCATTATTTTTACTTTTGATCCTGAAGGAAAGCGAGACCCTGAGGCAATCTCAAGTGACTTAGTTGGTAATTTTTTAAGTGTTGGATTATTAAAAGACCAAGTAATCTTATCATTCCCTGCTACAGAAAATGTTACTACAATACTAGGATCCAATCAACTAAAAATCCCATATACAAACCCACAAATCCAGCAACTGACTGGTGAAAAACTACGTGATAGTATTAATCAAAACCATTTGCCTTGGTGGTTATTGCCTCTGATTTTCTTAGTAGCCCTTTATCCCTCATTTATTACGATTGGTTTTTCCTTATTGCTAACCACACTATTTGCTAATTTATTCGGTCGTTTTCGTGGATTGCGCCAAACATTTCTAGAAAACTTTAAGATTGTTGTCATGGCTAGTACGATGCCGGTGCTGATTGCCGTACTTGTTAATACCCTCGTTCCAAATTTTGCTACGGATACTTTCTTAATGATTGGTAGTTTGTTTATTTTTAATCTCGCGACAAGAATGCCGTCAAAACAACCCAAATAATTCAAAAAGCCGACAGATCCATCTTAAACAAGATGGATCTGTCGGCTTTTCAATACGTTTGGCTCTTTAAATCCCTTATTTTTCTTCTGAAAAATGATAAGCAGGTTCTTTCAATTTATCATCATATGCTACGTCCATATCATAGCCTTTGAAAAACCATTCATCGCTTTCTTCAACAAAGAATAACACGCCATCAATCGTTGTTTGATACAATGGATATTCTGGGACATCAACAGACATTCCTACTGAAAACCCATCATGGACTTGAGTGCTCCCATAAACTTTACCAAAAAAACGAATGCCTTGTTTACCCTCTAAAGCAATTTCTTGTTTAAACCATCCTAAAACTTCTGGAGTCACTGTAATCTTCATCTTTCCAACACCTCATATCAAATTTAAATCATTACTTATTGATTTTCTCATCAAGCATATCGACATCACTTGCAGTTCCGATAACCAGTAAATTATCATACTCTCTGACTACTTCAGCTGCCTCTGGTGAAACAACAACTTTGCCTGAACCTCGACGGATTGCAACAACAGTCAATCCATATTTTTGACGAAAATTTAAATCAATCAACGTCCGATTAAAGAATTTTGGATTTGTCACACGAATCTCCGCTAAGGTAAACTCATCGGACAACTCAATGAATTCTAAAATGTTTTTCGAGACCAAGTTATGTGCAATTCGAACACCCATATCTCTTTCAGGATGGACAACTTTATCTGCACCAATTTTTTCTAACACCCGTGCATGGTATTCATTTTGTGCCTTAGCTAAAATATTTGGGACACCCATTTCTTTTAGCATCAATGTTACTAAAATACTAGCCTGAATGTCTTCACCTATCGCAACAATTACATGGTCAAAGTTTCGAATACCTAACGATCGTAATGTCATCTCATCTTGAGCATTTCCGACAACTGCATGTGTAGCAATATTCATATATTCATTTACTCGATCCTCATTACTATCAATAACTAAGACTTCTTGTCCTGATTCTACTAAAGAACGACAAATACTACCACCGAAACGACCTAGACCAATGATTGCATAGTTTTGTTTCATTTTTGCAAACTCCCCTCAATTCTTACCTAATTAAATGATGTTTAAAAGCATAAATAGCTGCTTGTGTTCGATCTTCGACTTCCAATTTCGCCAAAATATTCGATACGTGTGTTTTAACCGTTTTTAAGGTGATAAAAAGTAAGTCCGCTATTTCTTGGTTGCTCCGACCTTCTGCAATTAATAATAACACTTCTTGTTCTCTCTTTGTTAAATCTTCATGCAATTCTTTAGGTGGATGGGCTAAATGCTGAACCATTTTAGTCGTTACCTCTGGTTCAATTACACGCTCACCACGTTTGGTCGAGCGAATCGCATCGGCAATTTCTCTGGCAGTTGACGTTTTTAATAAATAGCCACTAGCTCCCGCTTGAATGGCTGGATAAACTTTTTCATCATCAATGAAACTTGTTACAATTAAAATTTTTGCTTCTGGCCAATCACTTAGGATTTTTGTTGTCGATTCAATTCCATCCATCACTTCCATCACTAAATCCATTAGAATAACATCTGGCCTTAGTTCTAATGCTTTATTATAGCCGACTAGGCCATTTTCAGCTTCTCCAACGACCTCAATATCCTCTTGAATTGATAAATATGATGAGACCCCCAAACGAACCATCTCGTGATCATCAACTAACAATACTTTAATCATTAATTATCCCCTCCTAATAGCGGTATTTTTATTTCTATACTCGTCCCCTGATTCGAAAAACTAATAATTTTTAGAGTGCCACCTAAACTTGCAACTCGTTCACGGATATTCATCAGGCCATAACTACCAGCCTTATTTTTTTGTTGTTCGACATCAAAACCAATACCATCATCCACAATTCGTAGTAAAATCGATTGATCGACTTTATTCAAATACACTTCCAGCTCTGATGCTTTAGCATGTCGTAATGTATTCGATAGTAGTTCTTGAATCATCCGAAACAGTTGATCTTCAGTGGCTATAGGCATAGCAACTTCTTCCAATTCCCATTTTAACACAATATTCACTTTTGTTTTTAATTCTAGCAATAATTGCTTGATACCTTCTGGCAAAGTTTTACCTTCTAAAGTTACCGGTCTTAAGTGAAGCAATAATGCCCGCATTTCAGACTGGGCTGCATTAACGATATCAGCAATCATCTGAAGTTGTTTTTGATACCTCGTTGGTTGTTCCTCTTCCATTTCGTTTAACGTTGCTAAAAGCATCATTGCCGCAAATAATTGCTGTGAAACTGAATCGTGTAGCTCTCTTGCTAGCCGATGTCGCTCTGCTTCCAGAATTTCTTCTTTCGAAACACCATCAATTAAATGTGGACGACTACTGACTGTTTGTAATTCGGATAAAACTTCCTTTAATTTCATCTTAATCATATAAATATCATTATCCATCTCAAACAATGTCTGATTGGTCGGTGAATAAGGCATTGCTTGCTCCAAAATTGGATTATCAAAATTTCCACCTGCTAACAAACGTAATTTTTCCTCTATGGGCGCTAAGAGTCTCGTTTGATAAAAAGACAGTAAAACAAAAATAATCAAGCCAGCAATCACCGATAAAACAAATAAGTAAAAAATTAATGGTAACCAAAAAATCTTGATTTGAAATAACTGTATAATATGTTTATTATCACCTGGCGTGAACCAATAAGAAGACGTTGAGACAAGAAGTAACAATAGAAAAGTTGACAAGCCACTATACAAAGCGATAAATACCTTAGGACTTTGCTTCATCATACTTCAATCACCTCAATGTCTCCAACAATGGTATTTGAAATAATCTTTATTTTTCGGGTAGTTTGCTGATAATCTTTACTATAAAGAGATAGGCGCTCATTCCACAACTCAATCTTCTCTTCCTTAAAAATAACTTTTCCTGCAAAGATACTGCAATCGAGATGAATCCCAATCCCAGAAGGAACTAAAATACGCGTTCGTCCAATCCCTTTACGAATAACGATGATATTTTGACCTTTAGGTAAGATTGTATTACCTAAGTCAATAATCGTGTCACCACTTGCAACAAGCAAATTCATATTATCCCATTCATAAATATGGTTCCCTATTCGTTGATTGCCAAAGAGTGTTTGTTTTTTTATTTGGCCACTATGATCAATGGAGTCCGTTCCCTCAACGATTACCATTTCTTTCTTTAGGTGAAACTTTGTTTTTTTCAAAGAAAGGCCAGATATCTCCAGACCTTTTAATCCAATAAATAAAACGGCAAAAATCAACATAAACCAAACGGCAGGTAAGTTCAAAATACTAAAACAAAAAATCATGAAACCTAATAGAAAAGGACCATTTGACCATTTTCTTGTTTTTTTACTTTTTTGTCCTAAAAACATTAATGCTGCGCCAAAAGCACTCAACAAAAGTACTGGGAAATTTTGAATGAGTTGCCACAATACAAGGATGGCAATTAAGCTTTCAACAATTAGAAAAAAACGCCATGGTTTATTCATGTAATTATCTCCTTCTTCACTTTATCTAGCCTATTGTATCAATTATTCTTTTTTTTTCATCCACCTTAAGACTGAAAAACATAAAAAAATAGGAATTGTCTGAAAGACCGATTCCTATTTCACCTAATTTAAGCTTAACCTACACGAACAATTTTAACTAGCATGTCGCCACCAGGTGTCGAGATTGAAACCTCATCACCAATTTTTTTACCAATCAAAGCGCTGGCGATTGGTGAATCATTTGAAATTTTACCAGCAAATGGATCAGCTTCTGCACTTCCGACAATTGTATATTCTTCTTCCTCACCATCTGGTAATTCCATAAAGACAACTGTTTTACCAATTGAAACTTCATCTTGGTTGACATTATTATTATCAATAATTTGTGCAAAACGAATCATATTTTCTAATGTTGTAATTCGCCCTTCAACAAATGCTTGCTCGTCCTTTGCTGATTCATATTCAGAGTTCTCTGATAAATCACCAAAACTACGTGCGACTTTAATTCGCTCAATAATTTCTCCGCGTTTAACCGTTTTTAACTCTTCTAATTCTTGCTCTAATTTTAGTTTACCTTCTTCAGTCATTGGATATACTTTTTCTACCATAATGCTATCTCCTTTTGTTTCAATTACTCTTTATTTTCTTTTCTTTAAAAGATAATGGTAACCTTTTGCTTGAGTCCACAAAAGATTACCATTCTTTTATTTAAATGTAAACTACTTTCTTGAATTTACTTATTTACGTATTGCTCGACTAGACGGTTATGTTCATCCAATGTCTCTGCAAAATAAACTTTTCCAGTTGCTAAATCGGCAACAAAGTAATAGTAAGTATTTTTCTCCGGATTTAAAACGGCTTGAATCGCATTTTCACCTGGATTATTGAAAGCACCTGGACCAAAGCCAGTATGTTTATATAAGTTATATGGCGAGTCCACTTCTAGATCTGCATAGGTTACCAATTCTTTATGAACACCTAATGCATATAGTATGGCTATATCTGATTGTAAAGGCATGTCTATCGCTAGACGATTGAAGAAAACTTGCGCAATCATGCGACGGTCTTTATCTTCGACACCTTCTTTTTCAACTAAGGAAGCTAAAGTTAACACTTCATGAACATTCCATTCACTTTCTTCAATTTCCTCGTAGTATCCAGTTAAGACTTCGTTGGTTTTACCAATCATCTGCGTGACAAAGTCCTCAAGTGCCATTCCTTCAAAGAAATCATAAGTAGCCGGGAATAAATAGCCTTCTAATCGATAACGAACACCCTTCGATTCGGAAGCGTCTGTTAATAATTCTGGATACTTTTGAAGTAGTTTATCAAAATAAATTTCATCCTTCATCAAAGCAATAAAGTCTTCTTTTTTGAATGAGGTTTCCTTTTCTAAAATGTCACCAATTTGGCTAATGTCGTATCCTTCAGGGATTGTTAAACGCGCATCTGCTTGATCGGCTGCTAAGCCACCTTCTTTTAACTGTTGGCTAATTTCATCCAATGTCATACTCGGTGAAAATTGATAACGTCCAGCTTGAAACCCACTATAGTTGTTAAATTTGGTGAAAAAATTGAAAATTGTACCATCTTTAATCACTTTATGTTCTTCTAGAATATTCCCAATCATTTTATTAGATGAGCCAATTGGCACTTCCACAAAAATAACTTCTTTGTCACTCTTATCTAGTGGCGCTAAACTATCCGTCACATAACGATAAAAAGAAAAACCGGAAATCCCTATGATAACTAACAGCGTCAGAACAACAATTGTCGCAATTCGATTAACAATTTTATCTTCTTTTTGGCGTCTTTTTTTTGGCGAATCCGGCAATGTCTTTATTGGCTTTGTTTGCCCTTTTTTCTTTTCCTGCTTCACTCGTGAACCGATACTTCTCTCATTGCTATCTGAATTTTTAGTTTCTTTTTTTGATTGCTCATTTTTAGACGTCTCTAAGGAATCCATCACTTTATCTTTCACTGACTTTTCCTCATTTTGGTTGTTAGACAAAACAACTCCTCCTTACTTTCGAGATACTAACTTGTATCATTATACACGAAAGCGAAGAGGAGTGAAACAATCGAATAAAAAAACTCTTATTTTTCGAAAAAGCTTTCCCAAATATTTAGAGAATTCATTCTTTGTTGTTCAAAATCAAAAAAACTTTTTGGTCGTTTACCATCTATGAATGATTTTAGCCCCGTGTAAATTCCCTCAGTGGAATTATTTACTACAATTGCTAGCTCTTCATCACCCAGAACTTCTAACGTCTCAGGAATTCGAGTCATAATCACTGGTGTATTTACAGCTAATGATTCAAAAACAACCATACCTAAACCTTCGTAGCGACTACTAAAAACAAACGCATCTGCCTTATTTACAAGACAATATGGATTCTCAAACTTCTCTAACAAAAAGATTTGTTCTTTTAAATGACTTTCTTTAATTTGTTGATTGATCATTTCTCTTTCAGGTCCATAAGAACAAATTAATACTAGTCTTGTAAAAGGATTATCCAATTTTTCAAACGCCTTAACTAATCGATCATACCCTTTTTGTTTGGAAAATCGACCAACACTGATGAACACTGTTATTTCTTCATCATCAAAAGCTTTTTGCAAGTTCGAAGGTACGTTACTAATAGCATCCGTCAGTGCCATTTCCCTGATTTTTTCTTCATTGAATAAAACATTCATTACAGCTGTGTCTGAGTCAGGGACAACTTCTTGCACCTTTTTTTCAATTGAGTTCGTCACACAGACAACTTTATCTGCCTTTTGATATGCTTCATAAATTATTCTAGGTTTTAATTGACGATTCACTTGAAACTCTTGTTTCATATCCGTATGTACAAAAATAAAAGTCTTTATTCCCAATGGCTTCAACGCCCAAGTCCAAACACAATAAGAACGATCATAGCCTGGATAATGGACAAAGTGACTAATTGGAACATTGAGATAGTTCCGTTGGAAATCTCTTTGATACATTTTTTCCATTTTTTTCGTTTTTAAAGGGATACCCGCCATGTACATTGCTGTTGGAATCGTCTCAGACATCGTGCTTTGTACTTTGTTTGTCTGAATAAAAGTGTAAACCCCTTCTGGTAGGTTTTTAACTTTATATTCTAAGTCTTGTGGTATCATTCCCTCTTGCCAAGTCAAAATATAATTACGTTTCGTAAGATCCACTTGATCAAAAAGATTAAGCAATGATGCAGTAATGCCGTTATCTGCTAATTGATAGGCATAGATTAAAATGTTTTCTTTTTCATTCCAATTTGGAATCACTTGTATACTTTGATTTTCAATATTTTTTAACAAGTAATCTAAGACAATTTTTGTTCCGTTTATCGAATCAAACTCAACAAAAGACTCTAGCAAGTTTTGGTCAATATTCTGACGTTTACTATGTAAACAATTTAATACTTCCCTCACTGTTTGACATTGTGGAAACGCTAAATCATCCATATCAAAATAAATACCACGCTCACGTAGATAATCGGCTTTATCATAAGTAAAGAGGACGATTGGACGTCTCGTTAAATAAAAATCAAACATAATTGATGAGTAATCAGTAATCAACTGCTCCACTGTTTGTAAGAAGAGATAAACATCTTCATTTTTAGGAAATAATTTAATATGCTTATAGTCTTCTTCTTTAAAATTCAATAAAGCTTCTTCATAAGGATGGAGTTTTATATACAATTCCTCTGTATCTTTTAGCCCCACATCAAGTTCTTTTAAAAACTCGTAAAAGTTTTTTCGGATTTGAACCTTCGCTACATCCGTTCCACGCCATGTAGGCATGTAAAGATAGCGACCTCGTATCACTTTATTAACAAATAAAGCACTATTTCGAGGCGACGGTCCTATAACAAACTGATTATCAACGATTGACTCTATCCCAAAATCTTTAACTAGTCGCTCCCTCGTAAACTCATTACTGACAAACACTTGGTCTGCTGCAGCTAAATTACGTTGAACATTTCCGTAACCTTGAATTTGAGTTGACTTCCCTAATTGCTTTAAGGGCGTTCCATGCCAAAAAATATAATATTTTTGTTCAGATCTCTTATGAAAAAAAGACCAAAACGAGGTATCATTAATTAATATTTCGCAGGTAGCTAAGAGTTTAAGATAATCTTTACTCATGTGTAATACTGTATTTTTTTTGAAGTCTTCTGGAATAAAAGCACTTTTGTTAACAGCTATAAAAACTTGATAGTTCGGGTATGAAGTAAGCAATTCTTTAACCAGCGCGTAAATATGTCCTGAGATTTCTCTCCCATGTACTGCCTCTAATAAAATAGTCCTTCGATTTATTTTTATATTTCGATATTTCAAATAATGCCACTCATTGGGAGTGGAAAGATTCCGTTTTATTTTATTCAGTGTTGACATTATATCCTCTCCTATTTGATTCAAAATATTATTAAAAAAGGAAACGAAAATACATAGTTTTCATTTCCTTTTTTATATACTATTAGTTGATTTCTTTATAAAAACTATTTATCGCATCCTGATTATATTCTCTATAATCGAAAACTTCAAAAGGTTTATCATTTTTTATAATTCGAACCAAACCATTATAGACAGCCTCTATAGATGTCCCTTCTGTCAGTAATCCATAGGTTTCAGCTATCCCTACCACATTAATATTTGCTGGAATATTAGAAGCTAATATTTTCATTCCCAATGTCAGCGCCTCTAACAGAACCATCGGCTGCCCTTCATATAGCGAGGGTAGCACGAAACAATCTGTTTGTTTCATAAAATTATACGGTGCTGGAATATGACCTAACAAAAAGACCGATTCAGTCATTTCCAGTTCAATTATATGTGCTCTTAAAGTATCTTCCAACGGACCTTTACCTAATATGTATAAACGACTATCAGGATACTCCTCATGAAACCTCTTAAATGCTGATATTAAAACTTGTTGATTTTTTTCTGGAGATAACCTTCCCATATTAACAAAGTTAAAGTATTTCTTATCAAACACAGGTATTGGTTGATTATCCGTATCCACTTCAGGAAAATTATTTTGCTGTGTACCCAAGATACTATTTATTTCAGTATTAGTTATTGGGGAAACATATTCAATATTTTTTTCATTTACATGTCCTACAAATCTACTTTCCTGTCCTGGTAAGCTCAATCGACAAAAACGTTTATTATCAAATTCCGTGATTTCCTTGATTTCAAAAATTTGATCTTTATATTCAAAAGGTAATGATAACTCGACTCCCCCAGTTACTCCTTCAGGTTCGGAGTATAAAGCTACTGAATCAAAGTCTTTCAGTTTTCCGTATTTAAAAACCCACTCTATCTGCTCCGGATAAGTAACTGGATTTTCACTCTCCATAATCTTCATTTTTTGATAAAAGTAGAGATTGACAGGTGAATACTTACTAATCTTATGTACCCTTTGAACCGCACTAGATTTTACCCATCCTAATTTTTCTCCCTTATACTTCACGTAATAGTATCGACCATCCGAGGTATCTGCAACTTTTTTAATCTGTACATATCTATTTTTAAATGGTTTCACGTACGTTATCACTTGATCTTTAGTTGTATTTGTTTTAATTTTTTTCCAAATAGGTGAATTTAAAAATCTAGAAACAGTCCCATATCCATTAAAATTCTGCACAGAATAAGTAATTACTTCTCTAAAATCAAAATGCGACTCCTCTGCCCAGCCTATATATGTTCCTTCTATAGATACTTTAACAAAGATTTTTGAATTAAATTCATAAGAAGCAAACCCAATAGCATCACTATTCTTTTGGACTTTATATTTAAAATTATTACCCTGTCTGATATCTTCGATGTTTTTATAAAAGTAAATATCTCCTTCTTCTAGTGTTCTTAATAACCTCCTAGCAACTTTCAAATGATGCTCATCTTTTTTTTCTTTTGTAGGATTTAAGATATTATCAATATTGATAGTGTTATATACGAATGACATTTGATCGTCTCTAACATAGCGAGATAATTTGCTTGCATTGACTTCTTGCGTCATTGGTGACACACTTAATAATCGATCGAACTGATAATAAATAGAAAATAAACCGTTTAAGTCTTTAAACATCGGTCTTTCCCCATCGATTTCACGCATTGAATCTGCCAATAAATCATTATGCATAAATACTAGATGTTTTTTAGCATCTACTCCTAATATATGCCTTCCCCAAAAATAACTATAACCACTGAAATCAATTGCTACATCAAATTTTAATGCGGCTGTTAAGCGACGTGCTTCTCTTTGATAACCTTTTAAGGGATATTTATTTCTGTCCTCTACAGATACGCCTCTGTCGGCAAATCTTTTGTTAAGAAGTTTTTCCTTACGAGTCAAGATATCAATTCCGAACCTAAATAGAGGTCGAACGTTAGAATTCATTAATTTAAAATTATTATTAATTTCTAAATCATTGCTCGGATTTAAAAGTACTGTAACATCATAATTATCGTAATCTATGTTATCTATAAGATTCAAGAAACTTGAGGTGATTCCATTATTTCTCATCCCACCAGGAAAAAATAAAATCTTTTTCTTTTGTGTATCTATCATATAACGTTTAATATTATTATCAGGTTGTTTATTACCAAAAATGTACTCTACATAACCTTTCGTAGTCTCTCCTGTTTCATGGGGTGTCATTTTCGCTTTAAGTTTTCCGTACTTCTCTTTGTAATCAAGTGTATTAATATTGGATATCATACTAATGAGTTCCTCTAAATTTTCGGCAATAGGTCCTGGAAGCTGATTTTCAGATAAATACAGACCACGTTCCTCTTCATATAGATCCTTATCCCAAGCATAAAATATGATTGGTTTATCTGTAACTAAAAAATCAAAAAATATACTCGAGTAATCCGTAATCAATATATCTGTGACAGATAGAACCTCGTTTGCATCTATCATATCAGAAACTAGATACTCTATAACGCGCGGCTCGTCTTTAATTATCGGAAAAATAAACGGATGTACCTTTAACAATATTTGATATTCATTTTTGAATCTGTTAATTAACGTACGCGTTTCTAAAATAATTTGTTCAATATCATCATTCACATCATGCACCGATGCACCCTTCCATGTAGGGGAATAAAGAATAATAGGTTTGTTTTTATCAATTCGACACCCATTTTTTTCAATTTTATTATATACATTTTCTTCATAAGCTCTCAAGGTCAAATCAACCCTAGGGTATCCACCCTCTAAAATTTCTCCTTGGTATAGACCTTTTAACTTATAACTATTAATAAAGATATTAGATGTATGTTCATTAGGTGAAAGAATGTAATCTGTCATCAAAAAATTACGTAAAACATTTTGCGAATGCGAGATATCACCTGGTATATCAAATCCCATTAGTTTTAAGGGAGTTCCATGCCACGTATTAATATAGACTTGGCCTGGTCGTTTTACAAAAAAAGATTCAAAAGTAGAGTTTGATATCAGATACTTTGCTTCTAGTAGCGCATCGACATATTCTAATGTTTGTCTATAGACAAAGGTTACTTTTTCTTTCAACTCCTCTGGTATGCTCTCCTCAAGTCCTTCATTTTTCTTATGAATTACCCAAACATGTTTGAAATGAGTAAATTCAGATGAAGTTGCTAAATAAAGAAACATCGCATAGGGCGAATCGACAATTGATTTTCCATCTCTTGTTTCATAAAGAATCGTATTTTCTTGAATCGCTTTTGTTTCGTATCCCTTTGCATAATGTAGTCGCATTTTATTATTCATATTTGGAAACAATACATTCTTAGAAGATACAAATTTCTTCACTATTTTTTTCATAAACATTTATATAAAAATCCCTTCCTTGATAAACCTATAACAAATTAATAGTATGCCCCAATTCTCATCGTAGCCATCCATGTTAAAAATAAAATTGATAATACTAAGATAATTTTTTTGAAGGCTTGCCGATTAATTATTTCAAAACTATCCTTAATAAATATCTTGTCCGATATATTTGTTAAAAATGGTAGTAATACCAATATTCCATAAAAGTATCTCCCTTGAACTCCTTTAATAACGTTTTCACCCACACCAGTGAATGTAAGATATAAAATAATATTAGTAACTATTATAATCGCTAACATTACCCCTGCAAGCGCAAATTTAAACCAAGCGTTCACTTTATTTTTCAATTGCATAGGATACATCAACAGCATCGCTCCTATTACAGGAAGGCTTAAAATATAGGCATATTCTGAATAATGGTAAGACCACCCAAAAGTAAAATATTGCTTTAATTTTAGCGGGGTACTTAATACACCATTTGCTAATGCGGTGATAAACGCACGTGGATTCTCAATAATATAATTTAATTGTTCTGTTTGATTTACTGATTTTGGAAGATCTGTAGCTTCCATTGTCGAGTAGTATTTTAACCATATAAGAGAAACTATCAACACACTTAATATAGCTAAAAAATTAGAATAATATACCTTCTTGTCACTGTATCGATCTCGTGGTATGAAAATCATTAACCCGATTAACGCAATTGATGGTAGCTTAGTAAATGCCATTAGTCCACAGAAAATAGTCATTTGAATGACATCTTTATAACTAATTTTCTTTTCACTATCAAATATACTAATAAATTTTGCCAAAATAAGCAATGATAACCCATAAAAAAAAGCATCCTGATTAAATGAGGCAGATATGTAGACTGGAAAATGCTGAATCGCAAAAAAACCAACCAACAGATTGAATCTACCAGCTAATCGTATTGCAAAAAAAGCCATTAGCGCATACATCAATAGATTAAAAAAACGACCCAGATAGAACATTACGCCTAAGTTACCACCAGAGATAATCTCTCCAATTTTCAAACCTAAAGCACTAGGAATATACACTAAAGTCCCATACGTTCTTGTTGCTTTGATTTTTGTTTCTACTTGTTTTTCTTTAATATGTGTTTTTGAAAATAAATCACTATGAAAAAAATTTTTCTTAGGGTTTAATCGATTGATACCATTGTAACCCGTCATTTCAACCAAATATTGATAATCCTTGGAAAATGCAAGTTCTTTAGGATCATTTTTCAAAAATAAATTTCCTTCCGAAACATGTTGTGCTCTTCCATAATGTGCAGGTTCATCTAGAGAATCAAACACTGGAGAAAAAATAACAAAAAATGTTCCAAAAGTCATTATTATTACAAAGCATGCCGTGGCTACTTTACTATGAATAAATAAAATCGATATTCCACTTATTACAAAAATTAAAATAATAAACCTCCAATAAAAAGATGCTCCTTCTGTAGAAACGCCTCCTCCTATTATGGACACCACTAACGCAGAAAAAATAAACCACCTTTTTTCCCATATTGATGCGAAAAAAGTACTTATATGTTGCTGAAATACCAATCTGTTAAAGTCATTCGACATGTTATCACCTCTACTTTATATTAATTACAATAACACCTAGAATAATAATAGCCGCACCTATAATTGTAGTTATAGAAATTTCTTCTTTTAAAATAAAGTAAGAACTAAACAAAACTGCTAAATTTGTGAGTGCTACTCCTAATGGAACTATAAAACTAATATCCGATTTAGATATTATATACATCCATAAAACAAAACTAATTAAGTAACATGTCAATCCTAGCAAACTTATTAAAGGTAATTGCATTGAAAAAATAGACTTTTGAAGCCCTAACGTCAGGCTATTCGCCCCGATTTTAAATAAAACTAGCCCCGATGTAGATAAAATAACGTACAAAATAAAAAGTATCATAAAAAATCCCCCTTAAGTTTCCTTCTCCGAATTCATATCTTTAATTTCTTTTTTTACTAACGAAACTTCTTGAATTAACGAAGTGATTTGCTTTTTGTTTCTTGAAAGTTCTTTTGCTTGAAGAAAAGAATGAACAATTAAAAATAAAACAGCACCAACCAATAAAAAATTAGAAAGTAGTTCAAACCCTAGAGACTTCGCTATCCACGTAGAAAATTCTGCTGAAATGGAAATAAACAGCATAATAAAACCTACAAAAATCCATAATTTAGCATATTCTAACGTAATTTCATTTTTATTAATATCTCGTAAAATCATGTATAAAAAAAGGATCGAAATTACTACCATAATCACAGATAAACTATTCATTAGTCTTCCTCCTTCAGTAATAATAAGATTAGAATTGCAGAACAAACATCAATCATGTACCTAACGGATTTAAATGGTGTGATTGATGAGGTTCCTCCTTGACGCTCAAACATGTTAACGGGACATTCTTTAATTGTATATCCTTTTTTTAGAAGGTAGACTATCGATTCTGGCTCTGGGTATTTTGTGGGATAGCGTTTAGCAAATTCTTTGATAACTTTTTTGTTCCCTGCCCTATAACCAGATGTAGTATCTCTGATTCTTTTCCCAGATACAGCCTTTATAAAGAAGCTCAAAATATTTATTCCAACACGTCTCATTAATGTCGTTTGAAATTCAGATTTTTTTTCTTCTAAAAACCTGGATCCTACTGCTAAGTCTGCTTTTTTTGTAATCAAAGAGCTAATTAGATTTTCTAGGGAATTAATATCGTGTTGACCATCTCCATCAAATTGAACAGCAATATCATATTCGTTTTCCAAAGCAAATTTATAGCCAGTCTGAACAGCAACTCCAATTCCTGAATTTATTAAAAGAGTCACATAATTTATCTTATTTTGCTTTAAAATGTCTTCCGTACTATCTATTGATCCATCATTTATAACCAAATAATCCAATTGATGTGGAAAAGTCTCCCTTATCTTTTCTATTGAACTAATTGTAGATAAAATACTTTCTTCTTCATTATACGCAGGGATAATCAATAAAATTTTCATCTGCATCTCCTTATTTATAAAAGATTATTTGCTTCAAATATTTTCCACCATACGCTCTTCATTAAAAAAACAGGTAGTTGAAAAATCCGGCCTATCCTTTTAGGGTTACTTAAAGAACGGTATAACCATTCCATGTGATAGTCGAGAAAAAATTTGGGGGCGCGTTTGACAGTTCCACTGAGTACATCGAAACTACCGCCAACATCTTGAAAAATTTTCACATCTAGTTTAGATACATTACGATTCAACCATAACTCTTGACGCGGAAATCCCATAGCAACAAAAAGAAAATCGGGACTCGTCCGATTAATTTGTTCTACAACTTCCTCTTCCGTCATAGTAGTATAACCATCTATTCCACCCGCTATTACCAAGTTAGGATATTTTAATTCAATATTCTTTAAAGCAGCACCCAGAATCTCAGGTTTTGCTCCATAAAAAAAAGCACTTCTTTTATTATTATTACCATTTTCAAGTAACTTAATCATCAAGTCAAATCCTGTAACACGTTCTTTGATTTTTCCACCAGTCAATTTAGAAGCTAACACGATTCCTATACCATCTGGAATCCGATGTGTGCTCTTTTCTAAAAAATTTACCGCTTCAGGATATTTTTTAGATTCTACGATAATTTGTGGATTAACACTAGCGATGGTCATCTTTTTTGTTCCAGCGAGTAGGTGATTATTCACATCTTCAAGGACACTCTCATAAGTTATATGATCTACTGGTATTCCCATTATTAATTCATGATTCATTTTTATTCCTTACCCATTCTATTATTTTTTTTCGAGACGTTCCATTAGCAAATTGATTCCAATCGGCATTGAATTTATCAAAGGACGTTTCCTTTTCAGCATTGATTGCTTCTAGAAGGCATTTCTCATCAAAAACAATATCACCTGGGGCCCATTCTTTAAAATCTTTCTCAATTCCGACCATGCGGTCATATTCTAAAAAATCATAACAATAAAAAATAACCCTACCATTAGTATTCGCTAGTGAGTATTCAAATGGTATTGAAGAGTAATCGGTGATTAAACAGTCCACAGAAGGTAAAATCTCTGTTAACGACAATCCCTTAAAATCCAAAAACATCTTATCTTCATGATTCAAGGAACGATATTTCCCCTCTTCATGCGGATGAGGTTTTACAAGTATTATCCAATCCTCTTGTAGGTCGTCTACAATTTTATTAAATTTATTCGTTATTTTAGAATTTTCTTCACGATAAGTCGGTGCGTACAGTAAAACTTTTTTAGATGTAGGAAAATTCTGCTTAAATAAATTTTTCTTTTCGTGAATCCAGTCGGGATCAAAATAATTATCAGTCATAGGATAACCAAAGGGTAACGTATTAATTGTCACTTGGTAGTTTCGTGTAAAAATTTCGCTCATTTTATCCGAACTCACAATATAATGAGTAAATTTCTCATACACTCTCTTATAACGATTTTGATCTGTTTTCGAACGATTTTGTGTATATCTAGCTTCTAATCCAAAATATTTAATTGCACCATTTGCGTGCCATATTTGAACAATTTCTCTATCATTTGATGAATGAATACTGCCTAAAAATGCAAAATAATTGTCACAAAGTACCACTTTAGCAGTAGTAACGAGTGGGACTACTCGATGAATTAATGTTTTAAAAGAATCAATATGGTAAATTATACACCCCTTTTTTTTATATTCATATGCTAATCCAGATGCCTCTGATGTGTAACAAATGATTAAGTTTTTACCCCATTCATTGTAAATTGCTTCAATAACAATTCCGCTCGTTGCTGGGAAACTTAATAAAAAAATTACTTTTTCATGTTTTTTAAACGTTATATCTGAACGTATTTTAACAATGAAAAGATACAAACTTTTTAATAGATTCGATATCATGGAAAGCATTTCCCCCTCCTCTATCATTTTCCATTAATTATTATAGCATAACTCCACCTTAGATTTACAAAAAAACCATTAAATCTCAGCTCTGATTCTAGAGTCTTAAGACTTAATGGTTTCTACTGGATTAACTGAAAAAATAATCATCTTCTAATTGTCGTTTAATATCGAAGCGATCGACTTTAATAAGGGAATTCATCTTAAACATTTCGCTATCCACTAAAGATAGATGCTCAATTTCTACTAAGATATTTTCTTTAGTTACATCGGTAATTTTACCAACAAACGATCGATGAAAATCTTTTGTCTGAACTTCATAACTTTTACCAACCAACAAATCTTGTACCATATTATCTGCCCCCTAGTGTTTTTTACTAATAATGGTACTTTCAGTTATAACATGTATGCCAAACAAATACAAGGTGAAATATCAAGAAATTTTTGTAAATAAACAAATTTTCCGCATAGGAAATAGGATTGTATTTCTGCTAACGACTAAGGATACAAAACCTTAAATTTTTCTGTTTCCAATCAATCTTTTTTGGGTGTGAAATTAATTTCCTTTAAAAACTTACCAAATATACTAATACCCTGAATAATTCATAGCTTTAATTCTTTGGCACATTTTATTGAAATATGTATCACTAATATCCCTAT
>NZ_JBHSGT010000055.1:0-8017 GCF_042654605.1 Enterococcus eurekensis | reverse complement strand
TAGGGATATTAGTGATACATATTTCAATAAAATGTGCCAAAGAATTAAAGCTATGAATTATTCAGGTTAATTTAATTAATCGTGTCTTTGTTGAAGGAATTTTGAAACATTGAGCGTCTAATTGATTGGTAGTTTTTATTACATATTCTTGTCCATTTGAAAATTGTATGGTGACTTCAGTCCAATAACTATCATGAGGATAATCTCCTCTTAAGACGAGCGAGACTTGATCAACTTCCACTTCACGACCAAAATCTACTGTAATCTCTGCATCTTTTCGTTGATTAATCCCCCATGATTGAAATGGATATGAGCCATGGTCTTCATTAGCCAAAATACCATCAATAGCATTTCGAGCAAAAAAAGTAGAATCATTTCTCGTCTCAACATTTGCAGATGCATGCGGATATGCATTTGTATTTTCTTTTTGATCGTGTGCATTACGAGCTAAATTACGATAACTGTGAATTTCTTTTTCCGTTGGTAACCATGCTCTAAGATAATGTCGGTCTCCAGAAAATATTTTAGGAGAATATGCTAATCGTAGTTTCTCGTCTAACATCACTGGGAACTCCCATTTTTGTTCAGTTAAATATATTAAACTCGGTTCAATAGCTTCATCTACTTGAATCCAAATAAATTGTCCTATCTCATCAACCAATAGTTCTATTATTTCACCTTCTTGATACTCTCTTCTTTTTAAGGCTAAATAAGTTTCTTGAATATGACTTCTTTCTTGTAATATTTCATGCTTGTTCTTTAATCTTAGTGTTATCAATTATACTGTTCCTTTCAGCAAATTATTTCTTATCTATCTGCAAGTTTGGCTTCATCTAAGAGGTAGGTTTTTGCCAATTTTTCTTTTTATCTATCTAAAAAATTGCTAAATTCCCTCTTCATCGTTTATTTCTACATTTAATTCCGCAGTTAAATTCAAACACTTAATTCCCTCTTGACCCGTTGAAAGCAATGTATCTACTAGTTCTCCAGCATTTGACATCCCTAAACGTAACATAGAACCTTCTATTAACATTGGTAAGTTCGTTCCCGAAATAATTTTGACCCCTTCATTATTATATGCGCACGAAACAGAAGTTTTAAATGGTGTTCCGCCCAAAAGATCTGTAAATATAATAACTTCCAATCCCTCTTGTTCATAGTTACTAATTCCTTTAATAATATTCTGAGAGTATTCTTCTAAAGACATATCTTGTAGAAAACGAATTACACTAACTTTTTCTTGCTTTCCAGTAATCATTTCCATTGCTCCAGCCATTCCTGGCGAAAAGCTACCATGTCCTGTAATAATAAATCCAATCATTCAATCTCTCCTATCTTTTCTTTATAAAATTTATCTTTTCCATATAATAAACGACCATTTTTACTTATATATAGCTTGTCACCAAGAAACGTATCCCGTGAACTATGATAGTATTCATTAATGCTTTGATCTTTTAATCTAGTAAGCTTTAACCCAAAATAAAATTCATCTGGACTTGCATTTAATTGCTTATTCTGATAACAATCAATTTTTTCTATAGCAATCTCTTGCTCTGGATAAAGACACTCGTAGGATACTAAATAATTTTCAAAGTTTTGCTTCAAAGTAAGTTCTTTATAATAATCGCTCTCGTTATATTTTGGCGACCAAACTTTATTATTCAGCGCAATCATTGCCTGTTCATTCCCTTTTAGTACAAAAGGACTTCCTTTTAACCGGATATTGCTCCCCTCTAGATCAAAATCAAGCTCATCTCCCATTTGATAGCGGGTAGTTAAACTGTGTCTACCATTGTGCTCACTTGTATTAATCACTAAGAACACTGTAAATTCTTTCAAAAAGATAATTTTCCGCTTGAAAATTACTATTTCCCCATCAATATTTCCTTTCCAAGCTATTTCAAAAATGACCTGTTCCGTATTCTCGACAGCTTGATGAAACAATGGTTCTGCCATAGAATCATATGTCCAAGACCCCGAAACTTGAGTTAAAGGTGTCTCGTCAATCATCAAAGAACTATGATAATACTCTTCTTTTAAGTTAATTCGTAGTGGCTCTTCCATATAGGTATAACGCCCTGGATCTTTAAATAATTCTTTTCCTTTATATTTTAAAGTTAAAGATCCTAATGAAGCATGTCCATGACCACTTCCATGACGACCATTAAATAAAGTGAGATAAATATTAGAATCTTTATATGCCAGAAATCCACTCTCTCCTGTAGAAAATAACGTAGGTAATGGTTTTAAATCACGTACTTCAAACTTTTTACCGATATAAAAAATACCTGGATTTTGATTCATTTCTAAGTCTAAAAATCCTGATAGACTGTATAAATTATATATGTATGTAAAATCTGCAGCATCGCTATCATGCAAAGGCAATAGACCAAAATTTTGATTGCAATAGTATGTACTTGCTCTTATTGCTTTTTGTAATATATCCTCTATTTCATCTTCAAAAGGTAAATTTAAATACTGGCTGTTAAGCCATAATTGCCAAACACACATGACAACTTCATGATGATACATCGGACTTTGTTCCCAATGTATACCGTCATCAAAAAACTGAATTTTCAATGCTTCTTTTAAAGTATGCCATCCCCAACGCTCAACCTCCGTAGAAACAAGTTCCGGTAATAGCTGTGCAGTGGCTAGAATACCTACAATAGCTAATACACCCCAATTACTCAAATAATTTTTTGTTGGAAAATTTTCTTTCAAGTATATAATTTGCTTAGTAATAGCTTCTTCAATTTTTATTTTTTCAATATTCGTTAAACGATCTTGTAAATTAGAAAAATAAATGAAACTCTTCATCCAATTATTTAATCTTAAGCCTACATCTAAACTACGCCAAACATGTGGACTGCTTTCTTGCCATTTAATAAAGTCAAAAAGTAATTTCTTCCAAACTTCAAAATATATTTCTTCTTTTGTGTAGGCAAATAAGATACCCAAATCTACTAAATATCCGTTACGACTAACCATATAAAACCATTCTGGATCTCCATTTGGACTTTCTAAAAGATTAGCTAAATTCAAAAGATATGGTGTACTGACAGCTTCCATATCCAAAGGATCATCAAAAATAATTTGACCTTGTTTTAACAGTTCGCCTCTCTTATATATTGTTTCAAAGAAAAGAGTATTTTTTTCTACCTCTTTTTCAAGAGTTTGATCTAAGAAAAATTTTTGATGGTATTGATTTACTCGTTCAAAATTCATTGTAATATCCTTTCAAAAATAGGAACTTATGCATGATTTACAGCAAAAGTTCCTACACCATTTTATCCTAAGACTCCTAGAACTGAACCTAAAATTCCAATTGTAAATAACAACGCTAACAACCGATATGTTGTCCAATTACGTTTTTTGATTAAGTAATACACAATTATTGTAACAACTACTGATAACAACTTAGGCATTATTTTATCCAAAATGTCTTGTAAAGCAACTACTTGTTCTGTACCATCGGCCATTTGTGATACATATTGAATTGGTATATTTGCTTTAACAAATGTTGTAGCTAAACCTGCGATTACTGTAACTCCAACAATATTAGCTGCTGAAGAAATTTTACTAATTTTGGTACTTAAAGTATCGATAATACTAGTGCCCAGCTTAAATCCTAAATATCCCATAAAGACTTTAATTACAAACATCGAAACTAACATTGATGTCCAAAAGCCCATTGGTGCAAATCCCATACCATCCATTGCCAGTCCTGCAAAAATCGTTGAAAATAATGGTGCAATCCCAAATTGTGCGATAGAATCTCCAATTCCAGATAGTGGCCCCATCAATGCCATCTTAATACTACGCGCATCTTCAATATCTTCTCCATGGTCATACATTGCGAGTTGCATACTAGTTACAAACGGTGCCATGTGCGGATTAACATTATAAAATTCAATATTCGCTAATGATTTCTCTTTCAATTGTTCTGGATCATCAGCATATATTTTTTGCAATCCTGGCATAATACTGTATAGGTATCCAATTCCTTGGTAAGAGTTGTAATTAAAAGAATTTTGTAATAAATATGGGCGTATTGCGACATTAATATAGTCTTTTTGTGTTAATTTTAAATTTTTAGATTCCATCAGAAAAATCCTCCTCATCGAAATTAGATAAATCATTATATTCTTTTTTAGCAATTAATGAATCTGATGGACCTGCTATTTTTGCTTCTGGACTATAGTAAACAATCATTGCAAAAACAGTACCCACTAAAGTAATAGCCATTGTTGGTAATTGTAGATAAGCAGCACAGATATATCCTAATAATGCATATGGCATTAATTTCTTCTCTAACATAACAGACATAATCATTGCAAATCCAATTGCTGGGATAAGTCCGCCTGCAACAGAAAATCCTTTAATTAACCATTCAGGGAGTGCTTCTACAAAACTTTGTAGAGCAAGACGAGAAATCGCTGCAAAAAGTCCTATTACAAACCCTGTAACTAAAAAACTAATAAAAGTTGAATTTGCTAATAAGTTGAATTTTTTGAACTTCCCTTCATGAATTAATTTTTCTGCATTTTTTGTCGTTCCTGAGAACATTGTATACAAAGCAGTTGTCACTAATTGGAATAAAACAGCGAAAGGAAATGATAGGGCTAAAGCTGATTCCGGAGTAACACCTTGATCTTTCATTGTAATTGCCATAATCGTCTCAACAATTCCTGGTCCTACTGGATTTGGTGGAACCGTTCCACCTGCACCTACACCAAATCCCATATAAGCAAGTTCTGCAATTGCCCCCATCGTTAATGCGGTAGGAATATCATTTAATACAACCCCAACAAAAAATGACATGACAAGTGCTCGATTTGTATAAATCCCTAATAATTGACCTGCATAACAAAAACCTGTGATTAAAGCAATGAGTAAAGCCTGTGTCATTGAAATATCCATCTTTTTTTCTCCCTATTTTAATATTTTTTCTAAATTTTCTAGTGACTGTGCCCCATCATTTGAGACAGGTGATGTTTTTGTATTGAAAGTACAACCATACTTATCACGTAAAGTTCGTAAAGCTTCTTTATCTTCTTCCCCTACGTAAATAAATTGCGATACTTTTTCTTTATCTCCCTTCGAATGAATGTTCCCTACATTTATTTCTCCAACCGGAAATTCTTGTTCGGCAAGAGCAAGAACATCTTTAGGAGAAGACACCACAACGAAAATTGATTGCGTTGGTGCCGCTTTCCAAATAACTTTTGCTGTTCTTTCAATATTCCAAAATCGTAAACCGATATCTTGAGGAACAACAGATTTCATTAACGTTTGCTGCATCCCATCAGTCGAAACTTTGTCATTAGCACAAATTACTAAATTTACGCCCAAGCTTTTAATCCATAATTGCCCTTGTCCGTGAATCAATCTTTCATCAATGCCGTTGATGATTGTTTAATATCAGAAATTGAAATCATCCCTGCATATTTAGATTCTGCTAAATCTTTTAAACTTGTCGGAACGGGCAAATTCGCTTCTGCTAGTGCATCGGTATTATAAAAAATCGAACCTTCTTGTACGGAAAATGGCGCAGCAAAATCAACATCGGCCGATAATGGTTTTAAGTTTGTTTCTAACGTTTGAAACATTTGCTGACTTTCTTGAACGCTCTTCAAATAAAACGTACTCATAGTAACTAAATCTGCTTCAATATTTTTACCCTCTGCTAATAATTTACTTCCTAGATCCGAAGTTCCAAATGATTGCAACGTGTATTGATCTTTAAAACCATTTTCATCTAAAACTTTTTGCATCACTTGTACCGGTTCATCATCAGCATTCGTATAAATAATCACTTTATCCGAAGAAGCATCCCCCTTACCGCACGCTGCGAAAAGTACGCAACATGTAACCAATCCTAGTAAAAGACTTTTTCTCATTTTCATTTAAAATGCTCCTTCTAATCCATTGAATAAGATTTTGAACCCCTAAATTAATTATTAATAAGAACAACGATAAAATAAAGATCTCATTAAATTTGCCAAAATGTTGTAACTCTTTTAATTTTGTCGTGATGACCATCGTGTTAGAACTTGATAAAAAGATAACCGCGCTAATTGTCACCATTGCATTGGAAAAATAATAACCGACCATTTCTAAAATCGTTTCTCTTGAGCTTGGAATTAAAATGCGCCAAATCGTTTTTAACCAGCTATCTCCCATCAGACGTGCACTATTTTCCCAATTTAAATTCATTTTCTGTAAAGCTTCTTTGGCCATTTGATACGGTGTTGAAAAGTAGTGAACGATCGTCACGATGACTAAAATCGCTAATGTATTGTGTAAAACCCCGCCACTAAAAATCAATAAAAACGAAACCCCTAAGACCATACCCGGGATTGAATTTGTAATGGCCGAAATACTATCGATTGCACTTTTAAACCACGTATGCTCTTTGCCACGTGAAGTGACAATTGCAGCAAAGTAAGCTAATAACGTGCCAAAAACGGCAGTTAATAAAGACATCAATAAGGCATTTTTTAAGGTCTTCATTAAAAACTGGTCTTGCACAAATTTTTGAAAGTGCTCCAACGTAAAATATAGCTTATTTGGCCAACTTCCCATAAATGGAATAACGAAAAGAACAAGAAAAACTAGTAGCATGAAAGCCGAAGTCACAAGAAATAGCACACGAAAAGCATTGTCGCGAAAAGTATTTTTCTTTAAAACTAAACACTGCGGTTTATCATAACGGACCATCTTCTTTTGTAAATAATTCAAAATCACGACACTAACAATCGAAGGTAGCAACATTGTTAAAGCGACCATGGATCCAAACTGAAAGTCAGGAATGGTTCCCATAAAGCCCTCATATAAAAGGGTCGTAATAAATGGCGTTTGCCCGCCTAATGCACTTGGAATCCCAAAATCTGTAAAAGTCATAAAGAACCCTTGTAAAAAAGCGACCGCTAAAACACGATATAATGGACTAATAATCGTTTTATGAAGTGAGGTATACCACTTATCACCCATTAAACGCGAAACGATAAACAAACGTGTATCAACGTACTTCATACTATTATTAATTAGCATGAAAATTGGTGGTAAGGTATAAATCACAAATCCCAGCAAAATACCAATGGTTCCGTAAATATTGAACCATTGTTGGCCGCTTATTTTACTCCATAAACCTTGTTTTCCAAAAGCATAAATTAAAACAAAGCCGTAAGTGATGGTTGGCAGTAACATTGGTAACAATAAGATTCGTGTATTGAAACGAATAAAACGACGACCAATTTGGGTGAAATTAGCTCCATAGACTAATAAAAATCCAAGTAATGTTGAGAAAGATGTAGCAATTAATGCATAAGACAGACTATTCTTGAATGACTCTTGCCATTTCCGATTAAAAACATGACTCATTTCGGCTAAAGGATTTTCTGCCTGCTGTGGCCAGGCCGTTACGAATACTTTCAGCAATGGAAGTGCCAAGAATAAGACGAAGAAAACTAATACTAGCCATTGAGTCAATCGTTTGGCATTCATCGCCCTCATGCGAGCACACTCTGCGCTGCCGCTTGTTGGAAAATCCGTTGAATATTTTGTTGTTTAATTGCTAATTGATTGACGATAAATTCTTGAACAAAATCAGATGTCCCTTGATTAACAATTTCGACTGGCGTGCTGCATTGCGCTACGCGTCCATTATCTAACACAACAATTTTATCCGACATCGTCAACGCCTCTTCTGGATCATGCGTAACAATAATAATCGTTAAGTTTAGTTTTTGCGAAATTTCTTTAATTTTGGCTTGAATTGACTCTTTAATCACGCCATCTAAAGCACTTAATAGCTCATCTAGAAGCAGAATTTCTGGTTTCATCACTAACGTACGACCTAAAGCAACCCGCTGTTTTTGACCACCGGAGAGTTGATCAATCGGTTTATGTAAATGCGTACCTAAATTTAATAAAGTAATTAATTCCCTGAATAATTCATAGCTTTAATTCTTTGGCACATTTTATTGAAATATGTATCACTAATATCCCTATC
>NZ_JBHSGT010000054.1:0-138868 GCF_042654605.1 Enterococcus eurekensis | reverse complement strand
ATTATTGAGTAATTCGCTGTCTATAAAGGTTTTTAAAATTTTTTATGCATTTGATATTGCAATTAAGCGAATAATTTCATTCATGGAGTTTCTCATTGTTTGATTCAAACATCAAGCCAGATCGCTTGACACTTGAATCAAACAATGAGTGGAAAAAACCATGAAATTGTTCGAAAAAAATAATATAGAGTGTCTGGATTTAGACAACGCTGTTGATAAGATTCTCGTATGTAAATGGAGTCAAATAACCGATAGAACCATGTCTTCTCTTTCGATTATAAAAACGGAAAACATAATCAAAAATGTCAAGTTTTGCTGTTTCGAAATCGGGATAAACCTCTTGTTGATAGACTCGCTCCTTTTTCAGACTTGCATGGAAAGATTCTATCCCTGCATTGTCATACGGACAACCTTTACGAGAAAAAGAATGTTGAATTAATTTTCCTGTTTTTTAAAGCAGCTTCTAATGTTCGAAGAACAAGAGTCGTATCCATTTTCTTGTCAAATGAGTAACCAATTATTTTTTTTGAATGTAAATCCATGATGGTTTGTCCGCAATTACGACAAAGAAAGCGTGATCGTTTCAGCTCTAAATAGGTTAACGTGTTACGGAACAAAGCCATTTGAGTACGAGTGGTATTTGTACCGTTCTTAACAATTTCACCTTGATTTTTTCTCCCGCATTTCTCGCAATGAGTCGGATTATAAGTCAAGGAGCCAATAATTAATTGAGCAGTGACACCTTTTATTTTCACATCCTCCAACCAATTTTCTGGGAAAGTAATATTTTCATCTGTTAATCCAAGCATTTTTCTAGTATTATTGTCCATGAGGCTTCACTCCTGATATATGTTTGTTTTAGACGACTACATTTTATCAGTTTGAGGCCTCTTTTTGTTAGCAAAATTAAAAAAAGTGCTGAAAGAAAATCTCTATGAGATTTTTCCATCAACACCAAATATTATACAACCATAATATACAAAAAGGAGCAACAACCGAATTGAATCGATTGTTACTTCTTTTTTATTTGCTATTTTCCATTTGAATCGGGCTGCCATTCAAAACCATCAAAGGTTTCACCATCATAGTATTTCAAAAGATCGGCGTAATCCAGTAACGAAGAAGTCATTTCTTCTTGTTCTTCTTCTTCGGCTTGTTTAACTAGTTGTGTTTCCGCATAGGCTTGGTACTTTTCAAGTAGTTGGCGATAAAGTTGTTGCTTCGATGAGGTTTCGGCTGCAATAAATGGTAATTCACGTAAATAACCTTCATATACTGGTTGGTCATCGACAAAAGTAATCGGTAATTCAATTACATGCAAATTTAATTTATCAAATTGTTGGTGCAAGATACTCCCTCCTATTCTCGGATATCAACGATACGATCGACCCATTCTTCATAAAACTCTTGCTCATGCGAGACAACAATCACGGTTCCTGGATAGTTAATTAAACTCTCTTGTAAACTCTCTTTGGCTTGTTGGTCAATATGGTTCGTTGGTTCATCTAAAATCAAGAAATTTCCCGGTGTCATGGTCATTTGCGCTAATTTAACTTTCGTCTGTTCGCCACCACTTAAATTTTTCATTGGTTCTTGGGCTAATTGGTTCACTAGACCAGCTAATGATAAATGACGACGCAACTCTTTCACGGTCGCTTTCGGGAAAAGATCACCTAAGTATTGTAGAGGTGTTTCAAGTGGGTATTCCCACGATAAATCTTGTGAGAAGTAATTAATCTTCGTATTGGCCGGTAAATGAAATTCACCATCAACGGACGGAATTTCACCGATTAAGGTTTTTAGCAGTGTTGATTTCCCAATCCCATTAAAACCTCGAATTGCAATTTTTTCGCCATAACGAATCGTTAGTTGAATCGGACTTAATAATGGTTTACCTTCATAACCAATCACTAAATGATCGGTTGTTAATGCTAACGTTGAGACAATTGGATTATAAGGGAATTGATAGTGCGGTTTTAACGCTTCACTCGGTGGTGTTAAGCGTTCGACTTTATCGAGTTGCTTCTCACGACTTTTTGCCATCGTCGAGCGTGAACCAGCTTTGTATTTACGAATATAAGCTTCGGTTTTTTCAATGTGTTTCTTTTGATTTTCGTATTGTTTTAAATACGTTTCACGATTGGCTTCTTTTTGTTTTAACGCTTTTTTCAGATTGCCTGTATATTTGGTCATTTGCCCAAATTCAATATCGGCAATATGGGTGGTAATTTCATTCAAAAAATCACGGTCATGTGAAACGACTAAAAAGGTGCCGGAGAACGCTTGTAAAAAGTTGGTTAGCCACAAGACGTGTGTATCGTCCAAATGGTTAGTGGGCTCATCTAAGACTAAAATATCTGGTTTTTCAAGTAGCAGCTTAGCTAGAATGACTTTTGAACGTTGACCACCACTTAATTCTTTTAAAACCGTCTCCAGACCGAGTACTTGAATACCTAGACCTGTCGCCATTTCTTGAATTAATGTGTCCATTTGATAAAAATCGCCTTGATCAAGTTCCGTTTGTAAACGACCGGCATTTTCTAATAAACGATCATCCATCGTTTCACTATATTTCGTGTAGTACTCGGTAATTTGGGCTTCTTTATCCAATTCTTTTTGAAAAGCCGTTTTTAAAAAGTCATAAATCGTCAAAGATTCATCAACTTGGACGTATTGATCCAAGTAACCTAAGTGGCTATTTCGTGGGACTTCAACGCGGCCATTATCTGGTAAAAGCTCCCCGGTAATAATTTTGATAAGGGTCGATTTTCCGGTTCCATTTTGACCAATTAGACCGACGTGTTCGCCTCGATTAACTTGAAGGTTTAAGTTTTCATATAAGATTTTATCTGCAAATTGATGGGTAATATCTGTTAAATTTAGCATGGTGATTCCTTTCCTCTTTCAACATAAATGAATTAAAAAGCGATAGACAGACCGTCTACCGCTAACTCATTTCAACTGTTGTAGTGTAGCATATTTTTTCAGAAAAGGCGATGAAAACTGATTGAATCACAAAATTTCTTTAATTTCTCCAAAAAATGATTTTGTTTCAAAAAAATGTTTCACGTGGAACTTTTTCTAAATAAAATCCAAAAACAATTTCTTTCTAAGCGGTTTCTTGTTATGATATGGGAAGCGGTTCAATATTGAATGAACGAGGGATGAATCATGACTTTAGCAGTTTTTGATATTGGCGGTTCTGCCGTTAAATATGGTAAATGGGAAGACAAACAATTAAGCGAGACAGGACAATTTAAGACCCCTGTTACTTTTGAGGAAATGCAACAAGCAATGAAAGACGTTATTGCTCGTTTTGGCGAAGGGATTTCTGGCGTGGCAATTAGTTCACCTGGTGCCGTTAACGTTAAAGAACGACGTATTGATGGGATTAGTGCGGTACCTTACTTACATGAACGTCCAATTTTTGATGAATTAGAAGCAGCTCTTAGATTTTCAATTACAATCGAAAATGATGCGAACTGTGCCGGAATCGCTGAAATGGGCTTAGGTGCCGGTCGTAGCGTTGAGCATGCTGTTTTTGTGGTAATTGGTACAGGTGTTGGTGGTGCCATTTTCATCAATGGTCAACTGTACAAAGGTGCCCACTTATTTGGCGGGGAATTTGGTTTAATGGTTAATCGTAATGGTAAAACTTTAAGTACAAACGGAACAGCTGTCAATACAGCCGATCGTTTCTCAAAAATGATTGGACATGAAATTAGCGGCAAAGAATTATTTGAACGCTACGATGCTGGTGACCAAGCTGCGATTGAAGCATTTAATAGCATGTATGATCATTTAGCAGATTCATTGTACAACATTCAAGTTTCCATTGATCCAGAAATGATTATTATTGGTGGCGGTATTTCTGCACGACCAGATGTCACTGATGAAATTCGTCAACGTCTTGAGGCTTTACTAGTTGAATTTGGTGTACCAGGTGCAATGCCTAAAGTTACAGCTTGCGAATTTTTAAATAATGCCAATTTAATTGGTGCTGCAATCAATTACGAAAATTTAATGAACTAACAAAAAAGCTGGCCTATGTCAGCTTTTTTTCCTTTATTAGTGCTTAAAAATCGATTTCCATCCCATCATAGCTCGTCAAAACTCCTTCGGCTTCGCTCAACGTTTGCATCGCTTCATGATTCAAGCCACCATTATGTGAAAAGTGACTCGCTACATAAATCGTTCCCTCACCAACTAGTCCCAGTGCTCGCATCTTCTCAATCAAAGTAACGTTTTCTTTTAGCGACATATGAACGGGACCACTTTGTTCAAAACCTTGACCCGTACAATCTAATGAAACGAAATCAAAGACGATTTGTTGCTCTGCTAAATAGTTCAAATCCTCATCCTTTGACATCCCTGTATCATGCGTATAAAACAACGATTTTCCAGTTTCTCGGTCAACAATCGCATAGACTAAACAATCTTCTACAAAATTACCATGTTGTGCTGGAATCGGGTAAATCGTATAACGACTAATCTCAATTGCTTCGTATGGCCGAATCGTATGATATACTAACCGGCTCTCATCAAAACGCCCTTCTAACTCAAACGCCCGATCATAAAAGGTCTTCGTAAATTCACTACCATAGACATGTAAAATTTTATCTAGATTTTGACCGTAGCCACTCATTCGTAACGCCAAATCTTCAGCATACAAATGATCGCCATGCCAGTGTGTCAATAATAAATGCTCAATCTCATTAAAATCTATATCATGTTGCCATTGATGTAAAAAACTATCCCCTGGAAAATCGATTAGTAATTCGCCATCATCAATCACTGTTTGCAACTGTGTGCGCCATTCTTTCCCTTTATTCTTTCGAGCAAATTCACAGACCTCACACTTACAAAAAATCGCCGGTACTCGCTCTGCCGCAGCTGTACCTAAATATTTAATCTTCAAACCTTTTCCAACTCCTTCTACCATCATTTCGATTTATATTATACGCTAGTCGAAGGAAAACGCTATCACTTTTTATGATTTTTTTAAGATTTAAAAGATGGAAATTTTATTCTAGCAGCCTTCAGATGCCTAAAAAAAAACAAAAAAAGCCTGACAACTCAAATTGTCAGGCTTTCGAATGCTTATTGTTCCGTTTTTAATGCTTCTGCGGCATCTTCAGCAGCCATTTGTGCTTCGATGTCTGAAATGCTGTAGACATTTTTACTTGCAACAGTCACTTCTTTTGGTTCCATATTACGGTAACGAGCCATACCAGTACCAGCCGGAATGATCTTACCAATAATTACGTTTTCTTTCAATCCTAATAAGTGATCTTTCTTACCACGAATCGCTGCATCTGTTAAGACACGAGTCGTTTCTTGGAAGGAAGCAGCAGATAAGAAACTATTTGTTTCTAATGATGCTTTTGTAATACCTAATAGAACTGGACGAGACGTTGCTGGAACGCCACCAGCAATTAATGTTTGATAGTTACGATCTTTGAAGTCCGCAATATCAACCAGTGTTCCTGGTAAGATATCCGTATCACCTGGATCCATGATACGAACTTTACGTAACATTTGACGAACCATTACTTCGATATGTTTATCACCGATTTCTACCCCTTGCATACGGTAAACGCGTTGTACTTCACGCAATAAGTAGTTTTCAACTGTTAAAACATCACATACTTGTAATAAGTGTTTTGGCTCAATTGATCCTTCGGTTAATGGTGCACCACGATCGATCATATCGCCTTCTTTTACTTTCATACGAGCAGTAAATGGTACTTGATATGTTCTTGTATCTGTTTCACCTTTAATCGTTACTTCTTTAACGCGTGTTGCTGCATCTTCAGAGATATCAATAACTTCACCAGTAACTTCTGAAACAACGGCTTGTCCTTTTGGATTACGTGCTTCAAAGATTTCTTGAATACGAGGTAAACCTTGAGTAATATCGTCTCCGGCAACCCCACCCGTATGGAACGTACGCATTGTTAACTGTGTACCAGGCTCTCCGATTGATTGGGCAGCAATTGTACCAACTGCTTCTCCCACTTCAACTTCGTTTCCTATTGCTAAGTTACGGCCATAACAGTGTTTACATACACCGTGTTTTGTATTACATGTGAAGACTGAACGAATTGTTACTAATTCGATACCTGCATCAATAATTTGTTTCGCTAAATCTTCTGTAATTAATTGATCTGCAAGAACGATTGCTTCCCCTGTTTCTGGGTGACGAACTGTTTTACGTGCATAACGACCAATTAAGCGTTCTTCTAATGATTCAATGATTTCGTTTCCTTCACGGATTGCACGAACTTCAAGACCACGGTCTGTGCCACAATCGTCTTCACGAATGATAACATCTTGGGCAACGTCAACTAAACGACGTGTTAAGTAACCAGAATCGGCTGTCTTCAAGGCAGTATCCGTCATTCCTTTACGGGCACCATGGGTAGAAATAAACATTTCTAAGACAGTTAACCCTTCACGGAAGTTAGAGATGATTGGTAATTCCATGATTTTACCACTTGGAGCGGCCATCAATCCACGCATACCAGCCAGCTGAGTAAAGTTGGAGATGTTACCACGGGCACCGGAATCTGACATCATGAAGATAGGGTTTTTTGCATCTAATGTTTTCATTAATTTTAACTGAATTTCATCTTTTGCAGCATTCCAAACAGCAATAACACGTTCATAACGCTCGTCATCAGTAATTAAACCACGACGGAATTGTTTTGTAATGTTAGCCACTTGTTTATGAGCTTCTTCAATAATATCGTGTTTTTCTTCAAGAACCATGATATCGGCAATCCCTACAGTGATACCGGCCATTGTTGAATGTTTGTATCCTAAGTCTTTCATACGGTCAAGCATACGTGATGTTTCTGTTACTTTGAAACGTTTGAAGACTTCTGCAATGATGTTACCTAAGTTTTTCTTCTTGAACGGTCCAATTAAATCTTGTGTCTTGATAAATTCTGGAATGTTTGTTCCAGCTGGCACGAAGTATTTATCTGGTGTTTGTACCGCTAAGTTGAAATCAGTTGGTTCATTTAAGTAAGGGAACTCTGGTGGCATGATTGAGTTAAAGATAATCTTACCAACGGTTGTTACCATTAATTGTTCTTTTTGTTCAGGTGTGAATGGTTTGTCACCCAATTGGGTTGGGTCAACTGCTACACGTGAATGCAAGTGAACATAGCCATTACGCCATGCTGTTACTGCTTCATTCATGTCGCGGAAGATCATTCCTTCACCTTCGCGTCCGTCTGCTTCAATTGTTAAGTAGTAGTTACCTAAAACCATATCCTGAGAAGGCGTAACAACTGGTTTACCATCTTTTGGATTCAAGATGTTTTGAGCTGCTAGCATTAACATTCTTGCTTCTGCTTGTGCTTCTTCGTTTAATGGCACGTGAACGGCCATTTGGTCCCCATCGAAATCGGCATTATAGGCTTCACACACTAATGGGTGTAAGCGGATTGCGCGCCCTTCAACTAAAATTGGTTCAAATGCTTGGATTCCCAATCTATGTAACGTAGGTGCCCGGTTCAATAGAACAGGATGCTCGCGGATAACGTCTTCTAAAACGTCCCATACATCATCTTCTTGACGTTCAATTTTACGTTTCGCATTTTTGATGTTTGACGCAATTTCGCGTTTTACTAATTCGTGCATAACGAATGGTTTAAATAATTCAAGTGCCATTTCTTTCGGTAAACCACATTGGTACATTTTTAATGATGGACCAACGACGATTACTGAACGACCAGAATAGTCAACACGTTTTCCAAGTAAGTTTTGACGGAAACGACCTTGTTTCCCTTTCAACATATGAGAAAGTGATTTCAATGGGCGGTTACCCGGTCCAGTTACTGGACGGCCACGACGACCGTTATCAATCAATGCGTCAACGGCTTCTTGTAACATGCGTTTTTCGTTTTGAACGATAATGTTTGGTGCATTTAAGTCTAATAAACGTTTCAAACGGTTATTACGGTTAATTACACGACGGTATAAATCATTTAAGTCAGAGGTCGCAAAACGGCCACCTTCTAATTGAACCATCGGACGTAAATCAGGAGGAATAACAGGAACAACGTCCATAACCATCCAGCTTGGTTGGTTACCAGATGTACGGAATGCTTCCATGATATCTAGACGACGAATGGCACGTGTCCGTTTTTGACCCGATGCTGTTTTTAACTCTTCTTTTAATTCCACGACTTCTTTTTCTAAGTTGACCGCATCTAATAATTGTTTTACGGCTTCTGCTCCCATAGCAGCGCTAAATTCTTGACCATATTGCTCACGTTTTTCACGGTATTCGCGTTCAGTCAATAATTGTTTTTTCTCTAAGCTTGTGTTACCAGGCTCAATCACGACATAAGAAGCAAAATAAATAATTTCTTCTAATGCACGTGGACTCATGTCTAATACAAGACCCATACGTGATGGAATCCCTTTAAAGTACCAAATATGTGAAACAGGTGCTGCTAATTCAATGTGACCCATGCGTTCACGACGAACTTTTGAGCGAGTGACTTCAACGCCACAACGGTCACAAACGATGCCTTTATAACGGATACGTTTGTATTTACCACACGCACATTCCCAATCTTTTGTAGGACCGAAAATACGCTCATCAAATAACCCTTCGCGTTCAGGTTTTAACGTACGATAGTTAATTGTCTCTGGCTTTTTAACTTCACCATAAGACCAGCTTCTAATTTTTTCGGGAGAAGCCAAGCCTATTTGCATGCTTTCGAATCTATTTACATCGATCAAAAGGGGTTCCCTCCATTTCATTTCATGGCTATAACATATAACATTTATTCACGGGATTGTTGGAGTAGCCGTTCGGAGCTAACTCGCCCTATGGATAAAATCAAAAATCAATTTTCCCATAGGTTTCGTTACCTCTCACAGCTAGAGACTCCAAAGCAATCACCTTTTTTCACGGGATTTACGAAGCAGTGACTCGGTAATAACCCTGATTCTTTTTGAAAGTAAACAACACTTTCAAACAAATCTTTGCTTATTACTCGTCACTAGACGCTTCTTAAATCACCTTTTTTCACGGGATTTACGAAGCAGTGACTCGGTAATAACCCTGATTCTTTTTGAAAGTAAACAACACTTTCAAACGACTCTTTGCTTATTACTCGTCACTAGACGCTTCTTAAATCACCTTTTTTCACGGGCATCTAAAGTCTGCTCTTTCGGCAATTTCACTCTTTACGATCAAGTGAAAGACCCACTTGTTCGTAAAGAGCTCCAATTGCTTAGAGCAAAACGACTTTTGATACACCTTTTTTTCACGGTGTTTTATTTTCTGGAACTCGGTGATAATGCGTCATTTCCATAAAGAAAAAAGCGCTTTTTGGGCATGACTTTTTATCACTCGTTCCAAAACATAAATAAAACAACCTTTACTCTTCTGTTTGTTCTGCTGCTGCTTTTGCTTCTTCTTGAGCTTTGGCTTGTGCGTCACGTAATTGCTGTTGTTGTTCAGCAAATTTGGTTAATGCATCGACTGTGATTAAATCGTCATCTTCATCATCCATATCACGAAGTTCAACTTCTTGATCGTCAATATCTAGAACACGCATATCTAAACCTAATGATTGTAACTCTTTAACTAATACGCGGAATGATTCCGGTACACCTGGTTTTGGAATTGGCTCACCTTTAACAATCGCTTCGTATGTTTTCACACGACCTACGACGTCATCTGATTTGTACGTTAAGATTTCTTGTAAAGTATAAGCTGCACCGTATGCTTCCAGTGCCCATACTTCCATTTCCCCAAAACGTTGTCCACCAAATTGCGCTTTTCCTCCAAGAGGTTGTTGCGTAACTAGTGAGTAAGGTCCAATTGAACGGGCATGTAATTTATCATCAACCATGTGGGCTAATTTAATCATGTACATTACACCTACAGAAATACGTCCGTCTAATGGTTCACCTGTACGGCCATCATAAAGAACGGTTTTCGCATCACTTGCAAGTCCAGCTTCACGTACTGTTTCCCAAACGTCTTCATCACTTGCACCATCAAAGACTGGTGTGGCAATGTGGATGTTTAGGGCACGTGCTGCCATTCCTAAGTGTAACTCTAATACTTGTCCAATATTCATACGTGATGGTACCCCAAGTGGGTTTAACATAATATCCACTGGTGTGCCGTCTGGTAAGAATGGCATATCTTCTTCAGGCATAATAAGTGAAACGACACCTTTATTTCCGTGACGTCCCGCCATTTTATCCCCTTCGTTAATTTTACGTTTTTGAACGATGTAAACACGAACGAGCATATTTACGCCTGGTGATAATTCATCGCCAGCTTCACGAGTGAAGACTTTAACGTCATGAACGATACCGCCACCACCGTGAGGAACACGTAGAGATGTATCCCGTACTTCACGTGCTTTTTCACCAAAGATTGCATGTAATAAACGCTCTTCTGCTGATAATTCTGTTACCCCTTTAGGAGTGACTTTACCTACAAGTAAGTCGCCATCTTTGACTTCCGCACCAATACGGATGATTCCCATTTCGTCAAGGTTTTTAAGTGCATCTTCCCCAACGTTTGGAATTTCGCGAGTAATTTCTTCAGGGCCTAATTTTGTATCACGTGCTTCTGATTCGTATTCTTCAATATGAACAGAAGTATAGACATCATCTTTAACCAGACGACGGCTCATGATAATCGCATCCTCGTAGTTATACCCTTCCCATGTCATGAAGGCAACCAAGACGTTTTGACCTAAAGCCATTTCGCCTGATTCCATTGATGGGCCATCTGCTAAGATATCGCCTTTTTCAACGACTTCGCCAACGTTTACTAATGGACGTTGGTTATAGCTTGTTCCTGAGTTTGAACGACGGAATTTTGTAATTGTATAGTTATCTAATGTGCCTGTATTGCGACGAACGCGAATTTCAGACGCATCCATGTACTCAACGATTCCATCTGCTTTACAAATTAAAGCGGCTCCTGAGTCATGTGCTGATTTGTATTCCATTCCAGTTCCGATCCAAGGGGCTTTTGGATTAATCAAAGGCACCGCTTGACGCTGCATGTTGGCACCCATTAGGGCACGGTTGGAGTCATCGTTTTCTAAGAAAGGAATACACGCAGTTGCGACGGCAACTACTTGTTTTGGAGAAACGTCCATGTAGTCAACTTTATCAATCGATACTTCTAAGTTTTCACTTGTTAAACGTGCCATAACAACGTCTTCAGCAAACGTGCCATCTTCATTTAGTAAGCTGTTTGCTTGGGCCACAACGTAATGATCCTCTGTGTCAGCTGTTAAGTAATCAATCTTGTCTGTTACACGACCTGTTTCGCGATCAACGCGACGGTAAGGCGTTTCAATAAATCCATATTTATTCACTTTAGCATAAGAGGCTAAACTGTTAATTAAACCGATATTTGGTCCCTCTGGCGTTTCGATTGGACACATACGACCATAGTGGGAATAGTGAACGTCTCGAACTTCATAACCCGCACGATCTCGTGTTAAACCACCAGGTCCTAAGGCTGATAGACGACGTTTGTGCGTCAATTCGCCTAGTGGGTTGGTTTGGTCCATGAACTGAGATAACTGAGAAGAACCAAAGAATTCTTTGATACTTGCTACAACGGGACGAATATTAATTAATTGTTGTGGTGTCAATGTTTCCGTGTCTTGAATCGACATTCTTTCACGAACGACACGTTCCATACGAGCTAAACCGATACGGAATTGATTTTGTAATAATTCACCGACTGAACGAATACGACGATTTCCTAGATGATCGATATCATCTACGTTACCGATGCCTTCCATTAAGTTGAAGAAGTAGTTCATTGAAGCTACGATATCTGCTGGGCGAACGGTACGTATTTCATCCGTTGGGTACGCATTTCCAATAACATTCACTTCACGTTCTGGATCTTTTGGTGAGAAGACTTTGATGACTTGAACCGTCATTGGTTCTGTGACAACAGCATCCTCACTTGGATAATAAGTAACAGAATTTAAACCATTGTTGATGGCTTCTGCTAAAGTATCCATAACTTGATGACTTAAAACGGTTCCTTTTTCAGCTAAAATTTCACCTGTTTCAGGATCAACTAATGTTTCAGCTAAAGTTAAGTTTAATAGACGTGTTTTTAAGTCTAATTTTTTGTTAACTTTGTAACGACCAACTGCTGCTAGGTCGTAACGACGTGGGTCAAAGAAACGAGCAGTTAATAAGTTACGAGAACTGTCTGCTGTTTTTGGCTCACCTGGGCGAAGACGCTCATAAACATCTTTTAGCCCTTCTTCTGTACGAGAATCACTTGCATTTTTGTGCAAGTCTTTTTCAATTGTATTGCGTAGTGATTCGCTATCACCGAAAATTTCAAAAATAGTATCATCTGATCCAAAACCTAAAGCGCGGACCAAAACAGTTAATGGAATTTTACGTGTGCGGTCAATACGTACATATGAAATATCTTTTGCATCAGTTTCCATTTCTAACCATGCACCACGGTTTGGAATCACTGTTGAAGCAAAACCTTCTTTTCCGTTTTTGTCGGTTTTTCCATGGAAGTAAACGCCTGGAGAACGAACTAACTGAGAAACGATAACACGTTCTGCTCCGTTAATAATGAATGTTCCTTCTTCTGTCATTAATGGGAAATCACCAAAGAATACTTCTTGTGATTTCAATTCGCCTGTTTCGCGGTTCATCAAACGCAACGTGACATGTAATGGTGCCGAATAATTTGCATCATGGGCACGGGCTTCTTCTACTGTATACTTAGGTGTCTTTAACTCATAATCTACAAATTCCAACGATAAATTGCCATTAAAATCATCAATCGGCAAAATGTCTTCAAACATCTCTCTTAAGCCTTCATCTAAAAACCATTGATAAGAGTCTGTTTGAATCTCAATTAAGTTTGGTAATTCCAATACTTCACTGATTCTTGCGAAACTTCTACGTTCGCGGTGCTTTCCGTACTTTACTACGTGTCCAGCCAAGCTCTTCACCCCTCTAAAAAAATCTGCCAAAATAGCTATCTTTTGCATTGTTTCTTTTGTGTTACATAAATTAAATTTATGTGACGACGAACATTTTTTGCGGCTTTTGAGCAAAAAAAAACCAAAAATAGCGACAGCTTGTGCTGAAGTAACTACTTTTGTTCCTTATTTCCTCGCCGAAACGGACAATATTTCGTTTCTGCTCGTTTTTTTAGATAGTTTTTGCATCTCCTTATTATACACAGCCTTCATTCATCCGTCAAGTGGTTTTCTTGATATTTTCAAGCTTGTTTACATGTACAAAACCTTTTATACTTACTAACATACACATTTTTTAAAGGAGTGATTTCTTTGAGAGGAACCAAATACAAAATCCTTGCATTATTAAAGCAATCTAAGGCCATCGTTTCAGGGGAATCCTTAGCCAAAGAACTAAAGGTTTCACGAACGGCGATTTGGAAATCCATTCGCGATCTAGAAAAACTTGGTTACCAAATTGAACATTTAGCCAATGGGTATCGCTTTCTCTCTTCTAATGTTCTAGAAGCTGAAGAAATTGCTTTTGATGCTCTGTTAGCTGAAAACATTTTTATTGAAAAACAAATCGATTCAACAATGAACGCTGCCAAAGTAGCAGGAATGAACCATCAAGCGACACCTGCGTTATTTTTAACAGAGACACAAACCGGTGGCCGAGGGCGTTATGGTCGCTCGTTCTTTTCACCGGGAGGTCAAATTTATATGACCCTCTTACTCGAACCGAATCGAACATTTGAAGAGTTGCCCCAATATACTTTATTGACAGCAGTTGCCGTCGCTTCAGCGATTGATGAAGTGACTGGAAAAACTTGTAGCATTAAGTGGGTTAACGATATCTTTCTTAATGGTAAAAAAGTTTGTGGAATTTTATCTGAAGCGATGAGCGATTTTGAAACAGGGCAAATTTCCCATGTTACGATTGGTATTGGCTTAAACTTCGCCATTCCAAACGAACAATTTCCTGAGGAGTTACAAACCATTGCTAGCTCTTTATTCCCCAAAGGTGCACCGACCATCACTCGTAATGAATTGATTCAAAAAATTTGGCGTAATTTTTTTGAGCTACTTGACGGTCTACCCGACACTACGTATTTAGATTACTATCGAAATAAGTCTTTTGTCATCGGAAAAATCGTGAGCTTTACTCAACGTGGCATAACTTACAGCGGGAAAGCCTTACGTATTTCAGATGCAGGTGAGCTGATCGTACAAACCACAGCGGGTGAAATGACCCTTTCCTCTGGCGAAATCAGTTTAAGTGCGATTGACGGCAAACAGCTAAAATAAAAAAACTTCTCTTTTGTCACTACTTATGACGAAAGAGAAGTTTTAATTTTAAAATTGTTGCCAAAGGAGCGTTAAGAGTAACCCTAAGAAATACGTACTATTAAATAAAACCAAATTCTTAATTCCGTAACCAAAACTTCTTGGATGCGGTAAGCTTTCTTTGTGTTCTTTTAAATTTTTACGAATTTTTGGCAAGGTCGCTAAGACAATTAAAATCGGCCATTCAAAGACACCCAAGATTAAGCCTAATAAAATCGCTACATAACTACTATACATCAGTGTTTGGAATAAGATAATTCCTACGTCTCTTCCAATATAATACACTAATGTATAACGATGGTTCTCAATATCAGCTTCTAAGTCACGTAAATTATTTGCTAACATTAAGTTTGCAATGGTGAAAATTAATGGTAATGAAGCGAGAAAAATAGCTGCCACGCCCCAAAAATTTCCCGTCAGTGCAAAAAGGCCTTCTTTAAAATCAATCACTAAGTAAAAAACTTTCTGTAAAGGTGTATTAATATAGACCGTAATCGCAAAAATTCCTAACCCCATCGTTACCCCACTAAAAATTTCACCTAACGGCATCCGCGACAGTGGGATCGGACCAAATGTATAAAAAATCCCAATAAAACAAACAACGCCACCCATCACAAGTAGTAACCAGCCCGTTTTTAAACTTAGAATGAGACCAATTAATAAAGTGAAAACTAGCATACTTAAAATTAAATAGCCAACTTTTTTAGGATCGAGCCCTTCTTTTCCAATGACATTGTTCTCATATTTATACGTTTCCGATTTGGCTTTTTGATAATCCATTAAATTATTAATTGCGGTGGTGGTCATATCAAAAACAAGCATCCCAATAAAAAATAAGACGGTGTTCCAAAAATTTCCTTCTTTAAAATACGTCAACGAAAAAACAATCGCAGTCAAAAAAGGAAAGAGACTCGCAATTTTTGTGCGAATTTCAACTAACTCCAAAAATACTTTAAGGTTCATTTGCTTACTCCAAATTAATTTTTATTTTGCCATTTCATATCCAGACTCAGAATCCAATTTAAAATTATCCTCTAAACCAGAAGTAATATAAACTTTACCTTCGTGTGTAATAAAGATTGCATCCGTCCCTTTAGGTGTCTGTTCTTCAACAAAGCGCATGCCTTCTTCTAATCCTTTGGCAAAAAGCATCGTCGTCAATGCATCCCCATCAATCGAATCTTCGGTTAAAATCGAAACACTAGCTAAGTCATTATCGACTGGATAACCGGTTTTCGTATCAAAAATATGATGATATTTTTTGCCATCAACTTCTAAATAGCGCTCATAAACACCAGAGGTAACCACGGTTTTATCTGCCCCTTGAACGGATCCAATCACTGTCCCACGTGCCGTGTTTGGATCTTGAATTCCAATATTCCATTTTTGATCAGCACCACGGAAACTATGCCCAATGACTAAGATGTTCCCACCAAGGTCAATAATCCCAGATGTAACCCCTTCTTCACGTAAAATTTTAGCAACTTCATCGGCGATATAACCTTTGGCAATTGCCCCTAAATCCATAATCATGCCTTTTTCTTCAAGGTAGACTGTTTCGTTTTGGTCATCCAATTGGACTTTATTATAATCAAGCTTCGTCAACGCTTGATCAATTTCAGCTTGACTTGGTTTGCGTGCATCATCAAAACCGATTCGCCATAACTGCGTAATCGCACCAATTACCAAGTTAAAAGCACCTTTTGATTCAACACTGTATTCTTTAGCTGTCTTAACTAAATAATAAATATCCGAAGACACTTTGACCGGTTCGATACCTGCTTTTTCATTAATTTTATCGATTTCAGAATCTGGCTCATTAATTGTAATTCGATCCCCTAAGTCTTTAATTCGAGCAAATGCCGGCGCTAAAGCCGCTTCTTTGCCTTCATCATAAACGCTTAAACGTGTATACGTACCAAGTAAGAATTGTTCTTCACGATACGGTTTCTCTCGTAAATTAGAAGTTCCTTGCTGAGACGATTCGCTTGAAGACGCCTCTGTCTGATTCGAGCTACAAGCGCCTAATGTCACGGCGAATAATAATAAGCTCAACCAATAGAAGTGTTTTTTATTCATACTGCCACCTTCATTTTCCTTATTTTATCTCTCTCATCATAACCTTTTTTCTGAAAAATGTAAAAGTCCAATAAATCCTTCCATAAAGCATAATAAAACAGGCAAAGAAGGGAGAATATCATCCGCCCACTTGCCTGTCTTATCTTTAAATTAAATTGAATTATTTTGTTGGATTGTCAATGGTGATAACTTCAGTTGCGCCATTTTCAGCTGCATTAATTAATTGTTCTGCATAAAGTACAAATGTATGGAATGAATGTGTTGCTCCTGTTACAACGTCAATATTACCAGGTGCGCCTTCTTCTTCTGCCATTTGAGCAACTAATGCTTCATTAAATGCTGGAATGAATTCTTCTGGTGAAATTCCTGCTTTGTCTTTCATCATTTCGTTATATTCTGCATTTTTAGTTTTTGATTCACCAGCTTCGTTGATGTTGTCATAGTTTGATTCTGTGATTTTTCCATCTTTCACAACAATTGAGAATGCTACACGGTAATCATTGCTGTAATTCTTTTCTTCTAATGTGTAAGTTCCGTCTTGTAATTCGCCACCATTGTTAATTTTAATTACTTCTGTGTTTCCAGCTTGAGCTGCTTGAATTAATTGTTGGGCGTAATTTTGGAATGAATGGAATGAATGTGTTGCTCCAGAAACCACTTCAATACCTGCTGGATCTTGTGCTGCTGTTAAACCTTCATTAAATGCTGGAATAAATTCTTCTGGTGAAATTCCCGCTTTGTCTTTCATCATTTTGTTGTATTCTGCATTCTTTGCTTTTGATTCGCCAGCTTCATTGACATTGTCATAGTTTGATTCGACAATTTTTCCGCCTTCAACAACGATTGAAAATACGACACGGTAATCATTGCTGTAGTTCGTTTCTTCTAATGTATAAGTTCCATCTTGTAATGTCACAGTTGGTGCCGCTTCTTCTGTAGTCGCTTCTGACGATTCTGCTACAGTAGACTCTTGTACTTCTGAAGACACTGGTGCTTCACTTGAAGATGCTTCAGATTTGCTATCTGGTGAGCAAGCTCCTAATACTAATGCTGAGAAAACTAATGCTGTAAACCCTGCTACTAATTTTTTTGCTTTCATTTCAATATCCACCTTTTCTTTTTACCTTGATTTTTCACAAATTAGTTTGTGATTCAATTAACATTTTACCCGATTTTTAACCGTTGTCAATCATTTTTTCATCAAAAAACAAATTTTTTCTATTTCACAAAAAGCGTCTTCTGTATTTTTTTTTTGTGAAATACTGAAAATATCCTTAGACAAATCAAGCTTTTCAATGTATAATGGTGTCGATTGTGCACTTATAAACTATTACATTTTGATATTTAAGGAGAGATTTAAATGGCAACAAAAAATATTGTCGTTGTCGGCGCAGGCTACTCTGGTGTGTCTGCTGTTAAATTTTTAGCTAAAAAGCTGAAAAAAGACAATGATGTTCAAATCACTTTAATCGACCGTCACTCTTATCATACAATGATGACTGAATTACACGAAGTCGCAGGTGGACGCGTAGAGCCAGAAGCTATTCAGTATGACTTACAGCATTTATTTGCTCGTCAAAAAAATGTTCAACTAGTAACAGATACTGTAACTGGCATCGACAAAGACAAAAAAATTGTCAAAACAAAACTAGGTTCTTATGCTTTTGACTACCTAGTATTAGGTATGGGTGGCGAGCCTAACGACTTTGGTACTCCTGGCGTTAAAGAAAATGGCTTTACTTTATGGTCATTCGAAGATTCTCTTCGCATTCGTGAACACATTTTGTCAACTGTTGCTAAAGCAGCAATCGAACCTGATGCAACTTTACGTAAAGCCATGTTAACTTTTGTTGTCTGCGGTTCTGGTTTCACTGGAATTGAAATGATTGGTGAGTTAATTGACTGGAAAGATCGTTTAGCAAAAGAATACAAATTAGACGCAAGCGAAATTACTTTAAAAGTTGTTGAAGCAATGCCAACAATTTTAAATATGTTAGACCGTAACGACGCTGCTAAAGCAGAACGTTATTTGAAAGATCAAAATGTTGAGTTAGTCTTGAACGCACCAATCGTTGAAGTAGCTGCTGATCACATCAAGTTAAAAGATGGTTCATCAATACCAACACATACATTAATTTGGACTGCAGGTGTTAAAGCGACAAGCGATGCTGCTGACTTTGGTTTAGAAGCCGCTCGTGGCAACCGTTTAGTAGCTAATGAATTCATGGAAGCTAAAGGATACGAAGACAAAAACATCTATGTTATTGGTGACTTAGTATTCTACGAAGAATTCCCAAATACACCAACACCACAAATCGTTCAAGCAGCTGAGCAAACAGGTCATACTGCTGCAGCAAATATTGTAGCTGCTATCAAAGGCGGAGAAAAACATAAGTTCAAAGGAAATTATCAAGGATTTATGGTTTCAATCGGTGCGAAGTGGGGCGTTGCCAACTTATTCGATAAAATTCACTTAAGTGGTTTCTTAGCAATTGTTATGAAACACATCGTCAACTTAAAATACTTCTTTGATATTCGTTCAGGTTACTATATGTTCCAATACATTATGCATGAATTCTTCCATATTAAAGACGATCGCAACGTCACTCGTGGTCATTCTTCTCGTTATGGTAACGTATTATGGAGCGTACCGTTACGCGTCTTCTACGGTTTAGTTTGGTTCATTGAAGCTAGCAAAAAAATCGTTGGTGGCGGGGAATGGTTGAAACCAAGCACTTGGTTTGGTGAAGGTTCATGGTTTACCGGTAACAGTGTTTTCCCTTGGACTTGGGATTATGTAACGGATGCAACAGCCGCAGCAAGTGATGCCACTTCTGCAGCAAGTGGAGCTGGTAGCGAAGAAGTCGTTGAAGTTGCAAAATTTGGTTTAAGTTATGCATACGGCGAAACACCAATGGCTGTTTTAGATTCTGCACCTGAATGGTTCTCAAACATCATGAAAGTAATGATGCCAAACATGGAAGTGGCAATGTTCTTCCAAAAAATGATGGTTTTTGTTGAAATCGGTATTGCTTTAGCATTGATCGCTGGTTTATTCACTTGGTTAATGAGTGCAACAACAATCGCATTAGTTGTTACTTTCTGTTTATCAGGTATGTTCTTCTGGGTAAACATTTGGTTCATCCCGGTAGCCTTTGCTCTAATGAACGGTTCTGGCCGTGCAGTCGGTTTAGACCGTTGGGTAATTCCTTGGTTACAACGTACTCTAGGTAAATGGTGGTATGGTACACCTAAATCAATGTACGGACAAAAATAATTCATTTTAATGAATCTTCGAGGTTGAAACAAAAGTCAAAAAATACTTTTGTTTCAACCTTTTTTCTATTAAAAAGGCCTCTGTTCGTTCAATAATATGTTAGAATATAGAAAAATTAGAGGAGAAGCCAAACAAAATGAAAATCAAAGAATTTATTCGCGCAAGCCATATGAAACCTTGGGACTTTATTATTATTTTCACTTTAATTGTTTCATCGTTTCTTCCACTCGTTGTTTTTGGTTCTCAACAAATACCAGAAAATGCAGAAAAACAGGCCATTCTACGAGTTGATGGAAAAGAAATTGAGACTTTTCAATTAGTCGAAGGTAAAAAAGGCCAACGCTATACATATAAAAGTGACATAGGTGAAACAAACATCATTGAAATCGATGGCGATCGTATTCGAATTTCCGAAGCTGATTGCGGGGACCAAATTTGTGTCCGCCGCGGTTGGGCGAGTAAAAATGGTGAGACAATCGTTTGTCTCCCTCATAAAGTTGTCATCGAAATTGTTGCGATAGATGGGAGTGAAACTGACGATTTGATTTACTAAACTCGTCTTGCCTATGAATCCATTACGAAAAACTATTTTTATTTCATTACTTGTCGCTCAAGGGGTAATTATCGGTCTTATCGAAAATATGATTCCTTATCCTTTCGCCTTTGCACCTGGAGCCAAGCTAGGATTAGCTAATTTAATTACCATCATCGCTATTTTTACCATGCCAAAACGTGATAGTTTCAAATTAGTTGTTTTGCGTCTAATTTTAACGACGTTACTCGGTGGAACAGTCTCAACATTCCTTTACAGCTTTTCTGGCAGCATGTTAAGTTATTTTTCAATGCTCCTCATCAAATCATTAGGCCCAAAAAGAGTCAGTATTGTTGGAATCAGCGGTGCTGGTGGTTTCATGCATAATGTCGGACAACTGATTACTGCCTCGTGGATTGCCCAATCTTGGACCGTCCTCTTATATTTACCAATTCTGTCATTTTTTGGGATCTTATCAGGAATCGCAATCGGGATTGCCGCAAATTATTTATTAAAACGAGTGAAAACCTTAAAGCAGTTCAAAGACGAACATGAGGAACACACAAATGTAAAATGGTCTGAACCAATCAATGAAAAAAGTTAAGGAGGATTTTCTGATGACACTTCATTCAATGTGGGATGCTTTTCCCATTTTGCAAAAAGACTTAACAAAAACATTAGACATAATGGAGAATTCCCTCCATATTCAAAATAAAGACGTCGAACAAGCAATTATTGAAATGATTCATGCAGGAGGGAAACTTTTACGCCCAGCCTATCAAATCTTATTTGCGCAATTTGGAACTGAAAAAGATGAAAACAAAATTTTGGCAATGGCTGCTGCTATTGAAATGCTCCATACGGCCACTTTAATTCACGATGATATCGTCGATGATTCCGATTTACGCCGCAGTTTACCGACTGTTCGTGCGAAATTCGGTAATGCCACAGCCGTTTATGCTGGTGATTATTTATTCGTCGCCTGTTTTCGTATTATGGCTGACTATGCAACCTCAATGAAAAGTTTACAAATGAACTCCCGCAGTATGGAGAAAATATTGGCTGGCGAACTCGGTCAGATGGATAAACATTATTATGCTGAAGTAACGATCGAAGATTACCTCAATAATATCTCTGGTAAAACGGCTGAACTTTTTGCATTAAGTTGCTCCATTGGTACCTTTGAAAGTGGTAGTACAAAACTTTTCGCTAAAAAAGCCGGCGAAATTGGCCATAATATCGGCATGGCCTTCCAAATTTTAGACGATATTTTAGACTACTCACAAGACAGTCAGGCAATTGGTAAGCCTGTATTAGAAGATGTGCGACAAGGTATTTATTCCTTACCATTGCTTTACGCGCTAGAACAAGATTCTTCGCAATTAAAACCACTGCTTGCTAAAAAAGAACACATGACACCCGATGAAGCGCAAGCGGTCTTGCAAATCGTTGAGGAAACACAAGGAGTTGAAAAAGCGCAACAATTAGCAAGTGACTACACGAATAAAGCCCTTAAAGACATTCAAAAATTACCAAATCATCCAGAGGGCATTAAAGAAACCTTGTTACAGATCACAAAACTAATTTTACATCGTGAAAATTAACCAAAAAATCGCCTGCAATCATTGTTAGTAACCATAGATTGCAGACGATTTTTTAATTTTTGCTTATCTCTTGTCGCTGAACACTGATTTTAGTGCCTCTTATTGAAACGGCATAAAATTAGTAGCGACTGCGGAGATAAGACGCTTTAGGGAAAAATCAAAATACGATTTTTTCTAAAGCCCGCTTATCTCTTGTCGCTAGGCACTAATTTTAGTGCCTCTTATCTCATAGTGACGAATTCTTCGGCTGATGTTGGGTGAATCGCTACGGTATCGTCGAAATCAGCTTTTGTTGCACCCATTTTAATTGCAACAGCAAATCCTTGAAGCATTTCATCCATCCCACGACCAATCCCGTGTAGTCCAACAATTTTTTCTTCAGGTCCGACACACACTAATTTCATCCGCGATTGTTGGCGGTATGTGTCTAATGCAAAATACATCGATGCAAATGAAGATTCATAAACTTTGACTGACTCTTTACCATAGCGATCAATGGCTTCTTTTTCAGAAATACCGACTGTACCAATTGTTGGATGCGTAAAGACAACGGTTGGTACTAAATCGTAATTCAAAAAATTATTCGTTTGTCCATTAAATAAACGCTCAGATAAACGACGACCAGCTGCAATTGCAACAGGAGTCAAATCAATTTTTCCAATGATATCCCCTACCGCATAAATTCCTTGAGCCGTTGTATTTTGGAACTTATCCACAACTACGAATCCTTCTGGGGATAACTCGACATCTGTGTTATCTAAACCAATATTATCCACATTCGGTACACGACCACCCGCAAAAAAGACGTAATCACCTTTGAGACTTTTTCCATTAGCAAAATGCACGATATACGTGTCGTCTTCTTTATCTATTGATGTCGGAACATGCTCAGGATGCGTGCTAATTCCATCTTCTTCATAAAGTTTCAATAATTGGTACGAGAGCATTTCATCGAAGTGACGTAAAGGACGATGGTAGCGAAAAGCCCATGAAACTTGACTTCCTAGGCCATTCATTACTCCTGCAATTTCAGCTGCAATATAACCGCCACCAATCACAATAGGCTTTTTAGGTAATTTGGTTAATTCAAAAAATTGATCCGAGTTTTGCGCGTATTTTCCACCAGGAATATCTAAAGCTACCGGACGTCCACCGGTAGCAATTAAAATATGGTCCGCTTGGTATTTGATACCATTTACTTCAACGGTAGAGTTATCCACAAATTGTGCATAACCTCTTAAGACTTCAACACCATTGCTATCAAGGCCGCTTTGATACGCGCCATGTAAACGTTCAATATATTCTTGACGGTTATCCACAAGTTGCTTGAAGTCTAAGTCGACTCCTTGTGGATAAATACCATAACCTTTCGCATCGCGTTCTATACCTTCAAGTAATTCACTCGCTTGCCACATTACTTTTTTAGGAACACAGCCCACATTGACGCATGTCCCTCCTAGCTCATTTCCTTCAATTAATAAAACTTTTGCTCCACGCATCGCTGCTCGATTAGCAGAGCCGATACCACCACTACCGCCACCAATCACGATATAATCATATTTTAGCAAAAAGAGTCGCCTCCATTTTTTATTTTTAATTTCCTCTTAACGTACCATGCAGAAAAATGACTGTCAATTTTTTAAATTTCCTGACTCAAGATTAATCGATCTCGTAAAACAACACCATTTTCAATCAGTATTTCTGCATAATGTTGGGTAAAATAATCACGTTCCACCGCTTCGACGCGAAACCCGCATTTTTGATACAACAACAAAGCAGACAAACTTGTCGTCCCGGTTGCAATCATGATTTTTCGATCATTTTTCGTTCGACCAAAAGCCAGCGCCTGCTCGATTAGCTTGCGACCAATTCCTTTTTGCCGGCAATCTTCACGGACTGAAAGATTCATGATTTCACTAGTTTGTATATCATTTGATTTTAAAACTAAAATACCAATTAATTCCTTTTGTTCTCGTACTTCCAATATATCACTTTGCTCCAGATATATTTCAACCATCCCTTTTGAGGGATCGGCTTCTAATAGTAACGGCCAATCTTCCGATAATACTTGTTTACGCCACTTAAATTTACACATTAGTTGGGCTCCTTTGTCAAAAAAGAGCCTCTTTCCAATTAAGAAAAGAACGGCTCTTCATTATTGATTATTTACGTTTACGAATCATATCACCTGGTTCAACTTTCTCGTTAACCGGCATTGTCACGATCATCATCGCATTTGGTGCACGATCAATGCTTTCGTTATCTTCATTATACATAACTTCAATCTTTTGTTCAAAATGATGGAAGCCTGGACCATAAAATTCAATTTCATCGCCTACTTCAAAGGCATTTCTTTGACGGATTGTCGCAATTTTCGTTGCCTCATCATAACTTAAAACTTCTCCGATAAATTTATATTCAGGAATCTTGCGACGCGCCCCAAAAAGTTGTTCGTTTTCTGTTGGTGTTCCATAATAAAAACCAGTTGCCAGCTCACGTTGAGCAACTTTCCACAATTCATCAATCCACTCTTGTTTGCAAACATAATTTTCTGGGTCAGCCATATAGCTATCAACTGCTGCTTTATAAACGTTTGAAACAGTTGAAACATAATGAATGGACTTCATTCTTCCCTCAATTTTTAAGGAATCGATACCATTTTCAATAATATCTGGAATGTGTTCGATCATTGACATATCGACCGCACTCATTGAAAACTCTTCCGCAACTTCACCATTTTTAGTTAAGCTCCGGCGCTCTTCACCGAAAGGAAGATCATATAAATCGTATTTCCAACGACAAGATTGCGAACAACCTCCACGATTGGCATCACGCATCGACATATGATTTGATAGCGTACAACGACCAGAATAGGAAATACACATCGCCCCATGAATGAAAGCTTCAATCTCAACATCTGTATTTCTACGGATTTCCGCCACTTCTTCCATTGAGACTTCGCGGCCTAAAACTACGCGCTCTAGCCCTTCATTTTTCCAAAATTCAAGCGTCTCATAGTTGGTCGCTGAAGCCTGCGTTGACAGATGAACCGGCAAACCTGGTGCTTCTGTAATACAAATTTCAATTAAAGCTGGATCGGATACAATCACCGCCGAAATACCAACATCACGTAATTCACGGAAAAATTCGCCCGCACCTTCTTGGTTTCCTTCATGCGTCACCATATTGGCTGCTACATAAACTTTGGCATTATGTTCTTTCGCAAAAGCGACACCTTCAGCCATTTGCTCATAGGTAAAGTTTCCTGCACGACTTCTTAAACCATAAGCATTTCCGCCAATATAAACCGCATCTGCTCCGTAATGAATCGCTACTTTTAATTTTTCTAATGTACCCGCAGGTGCTAAAACTTCTGGACGTTTAAGCTTTCTTGTTGTTGCCATAAGTTCACTTCCTTACTTAATTTTCTTTGGATCAACGTAATAAAAACCAGTATCTAAACCGCGATTTTCCGGATGTAATTCAGCTACTTGTTGGCTCAATTTTTCACCCAGTTTCGTTGTCCAATTGTTATTTTCAATCGCTTGACGCGCCTCGTTGAATATTTTCGCTATGGCTACGAAATTTTCACCTGGTGTAAACATCCCGTCAAGCTTCCATGTCGTTAAATTCGTCGTCGCAAGTTCGTTTAATTCTTGCATCAAACTTAAATCGTTATTTGCATAAATATGTGTGCCATGTGAATCTTCAAAAATAGAGTAATGCGTCTCATCTTTTTTCGGTTCAGAAATAAATAAATTCCGATGTTTCGACGTGCCTTCCTCTTGTTTCGTGAAATTATAATAATTATCAAGTAACGGACGTTTTGAATGATGAATACAGGTCGCACCATAAACCAAGACTTCAGCTGGAATTTCTAATTGTGGTGCTAGTACTTTCATCTCTTCAAAAGGCACTTCACGTGCTAGAACAGCACCTTGCGCACCTTTGCGACCCCAGAAGTTAATTTGACGGGCACTTGTAACGAGTGTTTCTGCAGCATAGATAAACGGGATTTGCAGTTCTTCTTTTTGTCCCATCACATAAATCACGCCAGGTTCCCCAACCGTAATCAGATCGATTTCAATTTCTTTTAAAAAGGCTAAATATTCTGGAACTAATTTCATTTTTTCAGGATGCATCAATGCATTGGTAGCAACCATCGCTTTTTTACCTGCTTGATGAGCAAGTTTGACCAATTCACGTTGCTCTTCTCTTGTAAAGGAATGGGGTAAGCGTAACGCAAAGGTTTCTTCCCCAAAGTAAATCGTATCGACAACCGGCAACAAAGCTTTTGCTTGTTCCACGGATTCAACTGTTGCGATTATTTCAATCATATTCATATACCCTCCTTGCAACGAACTAATCGTATCACATGCGGCGCTTGTTTCCAAGAGTGTTCGTGTGTTTTTTCACGATAATTTCACAGTCTTATGTTCACCTGATTACAATTAATATTGACCGAAATAAAGTTAAATTCTTTATTTAAGCGTTTTTTCAAGCTATTCTTTTATTTGTTTGTGATATTTAATTCTTTTATTTCCACCACTAACTGTTTTATTGTGCACGAATCAGCGATTAAAGGTAAAGACAAAGTTTGCATATGTTATTTTTACACAAAAAAACATCAAGCTTCCAATCGGATTCGCTTGATGTTTTGTTATATTAAACTTTTTGTAACGCAACTTTTGTTACTGGTTGAACCTTTTTTTCTTTAACGTTCAGTGTAATCGTACCTTTTGAAGCGCCAATTGTTACATGATCGCCTAAATGAATTTGCCCCATTAATAGAGCCTCGCTTAGTCGGTCTTCCACTTCTTTTTGTAAAGCACGACGAATTGGACGGGCACCATATTCAGGATCAAATCCTGCTTTACCAATTACATCAATTGCTGCTGGTGTAATCTTCAATTGGATATCTTGTTCTTCTAAACGTTTAATAATGGAACGACTCATAATTTTCACGATTTGATGAATTTCTTTTTGCTCTAACGAACGGAAGACAATTGTTTCATCGATTCGGTTTAAGAATTCAGGTCGATAAGCTTTTTTCAATTCTTCTAAAATACGTTTTTGCATCGCATTGTAATCTTTTGAGGTTTCAACAACATTAAAACCAACATTTTTCTCTTCACGTAATTGTGTCGCTCCGATATTTGAAGTCATAATTAAAATCGTATTTCTAAAATCAACTTTACGACCTTTAGCATCGGTTAAATGACCATCATCTAAGACTTGTAATAAAATATTAAAGACATCAGGATGCGCCTTTTCAACTTCATCTAACAAAATAACTGAATACGGTTTTGAACGAACTTTTTCAGTTAATTGACCACCTTCATCATAGCCAACATAACCTGGAGGCGAACCAATTAAACGACTCGTACTGTATTTTTCCATAAACTCAGACATGTCGACACGAATCAGCGAATTTTCGCTACCGAACATCGCTTCGGCTAATGCTTTAGCTAACTCGGTTTTTCCGACTCCTGTTGGGCCTAAGAACATAAATGAACCAATCGGACGATTCGGATCTTTCAATCCACTTCTCGCACGACGAATCGCTCGAGAAATTGCTCGAACTGCTTCATCTTGGCCAACTACCCGTTGATGCAACACATTTTCTAAATCGAGTAGACGTTCCGTTTCTTTTTTCTCCATTTGTTGCAACGGTACACCCGTCCATTGAGAAACAACAGCGGTCACATCTTCTTCAGTCACCGTATCTTTATAGCCACCATTTTCTTTCATTTCAAGTAAAGTTGCTTCAGTTAAACGTTTCGCCAGCGCTTTTTCTTTCACACGAATTTGAGCAGCTTGCGTAAAATCCTGATCGCGAATGGCCGCTTCTTTGGCTTCGGTTAACGCTAATAATTCCGTTTGAATTCGTACAGTATCGGCTACTTCATCTGATTTATCTAATCGAACTTTTGCCGCGGCTTCATCCATTAAATCAATCGCTTTATCTGGTAATTGACGGGAATTAATGTAGCGCTCTGACAATTGGACCGCTGCATGTAAAGCTTCGTCTAAAATCTTGACGCCATGGTGTTCTTCGTAGCGTGGTCGTAAACCTATTAAGATTTCTTCTGCTTCAGCTGCAGTGGGTTGATCGACTTGTACGCGAGCAAAACGACGTTCGAGGGCGGAGTCTTTTTCAATATATTTTTGATATTCATCTAGGGTTGTTGCACCGATTGTTTGTAGTTCTCCACGAGCTAAGGCTGGTTTTAAAATATTGGCTGCATCGATTGCACCTTCTGCACCACCGGCTCCAATTAACGTATGCAATTCATCAATAAACAAAATAACTTGTCCGTCATGATAAATTTCATCAATGATTTTTTTCATCCGATCTTCAAACTCGCCACGGTATTTCGTACCCGCTACAAGTCCTCCCATATCAAGCATCATTAAACGCTTATTTTGCATATCCCTTGGAACTTCACCTGCAATAATTTTTTGTGCTAAGCCTTCCACAATCGCTGTTTTACCAACACCCGGTTCCCCGACTAGTACAGGATTATTTTTTGTCCGACGACTTAAAATTTGGATTAAACGACGGACTTCATTACTACGCCCAACGACAGGATCTAAACGCTTATCGTAAGCTAGTTTTGTCAAATCGCGTGCTAATGAGTCTAAAACAGGTGTTCCTTCCGTTTGTGGCTGTTGTGGTGCTTGACGTGGACCTTTTTGACCTTGACGTCTTCCAGCCATACCACGAGGTTCACTCATACCCATTTTTTTATTTAATAATTGACGCATTTTAGCTAAGCTAAAACCAAGATTTAATAAAATACGAGCTGCTAAAATTTCTTCATCACGTAACATCCCTAGTAATAAATGTTCCGTGCCGATTTGTTGACTCCCTAAACGCTTGGCTTCGTCACCTGCGTATGCAAAAATTTGGCGTCCGCGAGGAGAGTATGGTAAAAATCCACCAACAGGGTAGTCCTTCATTAGACCATAACCTGTAATGTGTTCAATTTCCTCACGAATATCATTTTCTTGGACGTTCATTTCTCTTAATGTCTTACCGGCAATGCCATCTTGCTCAATAACTAGAGCGAGCAAAAGGTGCTCCGATCCTACAGACTGGTGTTTAAAAAATTTGGCTTCTTCTTGAGAGATGGCCAAAACGGCTTTTGCTCGTGCTGTAAATAATTCATCCATAAGATTCACTCCTTCTCTTCATAACTTAAACGTTCTAAAACACCATGTAAAATCGATGCGCGAACTTTTGATTCGTCTTTTGATTTTGATAATATTTGTTTACTTAGAATCGTTAATAGTAAATTTCCTTCACGCTTTGTGATTAGTTTTTCTTCAAATAATCGATGGATAATCGCATGCCCATCTCGTTCATCTATCTCATTTTCAAATAGTTGGTTGACTTGTTTCAAGAATTGGTGTCGACTCGAAACTTGGACTTTTTCGATGCGGATATAACCGCCGCCGCCTCGTTTACTCTCAACTGCATAGCCTCGTTGTATCGTAAAGCGCGTATTAATTACATAATTAATTTGCGAAGGGACACAATTAAATAAATCTGCCATTTCAGTTCGCCTAATTTCAACCATCGATCGCTCTTCTAAAATCTTTTTCAAATAAGCTTCAATTAAATCAGATGTGTTACGCGGATTCATCACTCATACCCTCCCTTGACTAATGTTGACCTTCATTATACTGAATTTTAATGAACTTGGAAAGGAGAAGGGTTGCTTCTGTCTTTTAAAACAATGAAAAGTTATAAAATAGGTCCCTCTTACAAAAAATTCTGACTTTTAAGATCCAATAAAGTAGGGGAAATAATTAATTTCCAATCTCTCTCCCCTTCTATTAAGTGAAATGTTACTTCTACCTTCACTTTTCGGGACTTCCACCCTATATATTACACCACCCATGTCGGATGTATTAAAAAAGACACCTTACAACAAATTGGAAAACGTCTTGAAACATTGATATATATGATATTAATGTTTTGGAATTGTGAAGCTTTACGAGCTTCTTAAGACCTGATTCCGCTCATAAAAAACACATAAAAGTTCATTTTCCTTCCATACCACAGATTCTAACAATTTTGTAAAAGTCTGAATCGCCCACTAATTTATCATGATAAACAAACTTTATCACTCGTTATGATAATTTGTAACAAAAATGATAATTCGTTTATATATTTGAGGTTGTCTTTTGAATCTGTATTTATCTGTTCGAATAGAATAATTTCTGAATTTTACTACTTTGTTCGGAGCTCTCACTTTATATTCAAAGATTGAAAAAATATTTTTTTGCATACTTTCGACTATGAAGTTCGGGACTTACTCTCTATAAATCATACCTACTAAAAAAAGCACCCAACCGATTAAAATATCGATTGAGCGCTCTTTTTTTATTTATCTATGGAACTTGAACAGTCGTTGCATTTCCAACTTCTTGGCTAATTTCTTCGCCACCATCACGACCAACAAAAACGGTCGCGACTTCGCCTTCATAGACGGTAATCGAAATACCGACTGTTTGTGGCGTTGAATTGGCAGTTAGCTCTAGTTGTTGTGCTTGGCGATGGTCGCCATTATTATCAGTTACCCAAATAGTCACCGTTTGGGTTGCTGGTCCGTCCTTTTTAAAGCTTGCTTGCACGTTGACAGTGAACGTTTTAGTTGCTTTGGGTTCGCTCGAATCTTGTCGTTCTGGTCCTTTTGAGATGACTAAATCCACAGTAGAGTTTTTAGCAACTTCTGTCCCGGCAGATGGACTGTAACTAATTACACGCCCCTCTGCAATATTTTCATCAAATGCATTGCTGATATTCCCAGCTTTTAATTCTGCATCTTTTAGTTCATCTAGCGCGCTTGATTCCGTTAAATTATCTAAATTTGGAACTTTCGTTTTTTCTTCACCTTTACTAACAACAAAAGAAATTTTCGTTTTTCCGGGAATCACATCTGCTCCACCAGGAGGCGTCTGTTCAATAATTTGACCGACTGGTTCAGAACTATTTTTTTCTGTCACCGTCACTTTATTTTCACCTAAGCCCAGGTCGTCAAGACTTGCACGCGCAATGTCTTCTGTCGTACCAATGTAATCAATCATTGAAATTGGACGTGGTCCTTGACTGACCATTAATTCAACTTCCGTGTCCTTGGCAGCAACTTCCGTACCTGCTTCAGGTGTTTGCTCTATTACTTCACCTTCAGGAACTTCATCATCGTAATCTTCTTTTGTTTTAATATTGGCATCAACAAAATCCGCATTACGTAGATCACGTTTAGCATCTGTTAACTTTTGTCCCGTCACGTCCGGCATTTTAATTTTTTTACTGCCACTACTTAAATATAAAGTAATTTCTCTTTTTTCTTTTACTTGTGCACCCGCTTCGGGTGTCGTTTTAACTACACGGCCTTCTTCAATCGTATCATCGGCAATTTCTTTCGTTTCGGCAGCGACTTGTAAGCCTACTTCACGTAGCGCGTCACGAGCAGCAACTTCAGTCATTTCACTAACATCGGGAACTTTGACTTGGCCATTACCGTTAAACAAATAGAAACTAGCGAATGCACCTGCAGCAATCAGTGGCAGTAGTAACAACCATAGCCATTTTTTCTTGCCTTTTTTTACTGGGACATCTTCGACTTCTTCTGCTTCCGACTTTATCTCAGATGTAGCCATTTTAGCAAAAGATTCGGGCATCGGTGCATCTGGCGCTAATGTCGTTAAAATTTTCGTCTCACTTAATATTGCTTTTGGTTCCCAACGAGGCTCATTTAAACGGTCTGGCGATAAAACGGTAGCTAAATCTTCCCACATTTCATCTGCACTTTGGTAGCGATCGGCCGTTTCTTTAGCTGTTGCTCTCAACACAACATTTTCTAACGATTGTGGAATATTGGGATCAAATAAATGTAATCCTGGTACATCTTCTTGGAAATGTTTTAAAGCAATTGTAACGGCTGACTCGCCATCAAATGGTACTTGGCCGGTCAACATCTCGAATAAAATAATACCTAACGCATAAATGTCGGACTGATTCGTCGCCATACTCCCACGTGCCTGTTCTGGTGATAAATAGTGCACCGAACCAAGCATTGTATTCGTTTGTGTAATCGATGTTTCTGAAAGTGCAATTGCAATCCCAAAATCGGCAATTTTAACAGTTCCGTCTTCATCCATTAGAACATTTTGTGGTTTCAAATCACGATGAATAATTCGATGTTGGTGGGCTAAAGCAACCGCCGACAAAATTTGTTGCATAATACTGACAATTGTTTGGAATGGTAACGGATAACGCGTTTGAATGTAACGTTTTAAATCCATGCCCCGAACATATTCCATGACCAAATACTGCATACCATCTTCTTCACCAACATCATAAACCGCGACAATATTGGGATGAACTAATTCCGTCGCCGCTAATGCTTCTCTTTGAAAGCGACGAATCGCATTTTGATCATTTTGAAAATCAAAACGTAAGACTTTCACCGCTACCTCTCGATTTAGGATTAAGTCTTTTGCTAAATAAACATGTGCCATACCACCACTGCCAATGGTACCTAAAATCAAGTAACGTCCATTTAACTTTTTACCCACTTCAATCATGGTTGCTTCCTCCTAAATCAATTAATATAACCGTGATATTGTCTGTCCCCCCTCGTTGATTAGCGGCATCAATTAATGACTGGCTCGCCAATTGCAAGGAAGTATTTTGACTAATAATCGTTGTAATTTCTGTTTCAGATAACATATTGGTCAGACCATCTGAACACATTAAAATGCGATCATTTGGTCGAATGTTATGAATAGCCACATCTACCTCTATCGTTCCAGGCATCCCAACCGAACGCGTAATAATATTTTTACGTGGATGAACTGCTGCCATCTCCGGAGTGATTTCACCCGATCTTACAAGTTCATTAACAAGGGAATGGTCTTCAGTCAAAGGTAACAAACGACCTTCTCTTAAAACGTAAATCCGACTATCACCGACGTGGGCTAATGTTAATTTGTTTTCTAAAATTGATACGGCTTCGAGTGTTGTTCCCATACCAGACAAAGCCATATCTTGTTGTCCGTGTTCATAAACCCGCTGATTTTCATTTTGAATTTTTTGAATCAGCCACTTAACAGCTGCTTCACTCGAAGTGATATCAGTCATTTCCCAGCTCTTGCCAATTTCATTCACCGTTAATTGACTAGCAATATCCCCCGCTTGATGTCCGCCCATTCCATCAGCTAGTAAGGCCAATACTTTATTGGACTGGTTGGTAAAAACATTTGCGTAATCTTGATTATTCCTACGTTTTTTGCCTTGGTCACTTTGAAAATAAAATTCCATCTTCTTTCCACCTCGTTACTTTTTACATAAACAACTAATAAAGAATCCATCCGTCATAAATGAGTGAGGATAAAGCGTCAACATATTTTCTTGAATACTTGCATCCAAAACAGATGAAACAGCTAACGGTGCTTGCTCAAATTCTGGGTGTGTCGCTAAAAATTGTTTCACCACATTTTGGTTCTCATCTGACACAATTGTACACGTACTATAGACTAAAATACCACCTGGTTTTAACGTTGGTGCTGCATGATTTAAAATATCTAATTGGATTTCAGGCAATTTCTTAAAATCGCTCGCTGTTTTATTGTATTTAATGTCTGGTTTGCGACGCATCAAGCCTAGACCTGAACAAGGTGCATCGACTAGAATACGATCAAATGACTCTGCTGGAAAAGCCTCATCCGTCGCGCGTGCATCCATGACTTTGGTTTCGACAACATCTGTGACGTGTAAACGTTTGGCGTTGTCATCAATTAAACGCACTTTATGCTGATGAATGTCTAACGCTGTGACCTTGCCACCTTTTTCAGCATCTAAATACATCGCAATATGCGTTGTTTTTCCGCCAGGTGCCGCACAAGCATCCAATACTTGATGACTCGCTTCTAACTGTAAAGTTGGCGCGACAAGCATTGAACTTTCATCTTGAATCGTCAATAAACCATAAGCAAACAATTGGCTTCCCGCTAAAAATCCTCGTTCAGCAATGATGCCATCTGGACTAATCGGACTAGCTGTCGCTTCAATCCCTTCAGCTGCTAACTGTTCAATTGCAGCTTCACGTGTGATGTTTCGACGGTCAATCCGACCACTAACGTGGCTTGGTTTAAACAAAGACAGACCTAATTTTCTTGTTTCTTCGATACCCATTGCCGTGATAAATTTTTCGACTAGCCAACGTGGCATACTGATTTCTGTTGCTAAGCGTTTGATTGGATCCTTGATTTGCTCTAAATCTGCGACTCCTTGGCGTTGAACATTACGTAAGACGCCATTGACGAATTTACTTGTTCCAATATTGCCACGAACTTTAGCAATCTCGACTGCTTCATTTAAAATCGCATGACTCGGTACTTTATCTAAATATAATAATTGGTAAAGCGAGAGCTGCAATAATAGCCGCACCCAATCTTCCACTTTTTTCGCATTTTGGATAAATGGTTGCAGATAATAATCCAACAGTTGTTGACGAGCGATTGTGCCATAAACAAGTTCTGTTAATAAGCGTCCATCTTTTTCATTAAGATCTCTAGTTGTGATTAATTCTCTTAGCAAAAGATTCGAGTAGGCTCCCCCTTTATTGACTCTTTCTAAGGCTTCAAGTGCGACAAAACGCACCGTTTTTCTTAATTTACTTGGCTTCATCTTGCCCCACCTTTTGATTGACTGCTACTTTTTGACCACTACCATTTAAAAAGACCGCTATTTCTTGTAATCCTTTACCAGCTGGTTGTAATTGATCAACCGTTAAGACCGTTCCTTGACCACAAGCAATCTTCAGTTGTTTTTTATCTCGATAAATAATTGTACCCGCAGATTCAGTTGTTGTCTCATCTAGTGGGGTCACCGCAACAATTTTCCAACGCGTACCTTCATATGTTGTATGAGCAACTGGCCATGGTCGCATTCCACGGACTTGCCAATCAATTTCTTCTGCGGTTTTGTTCCAGTCGATGATTTCTTCTTCACGCGTAATATTTGGAGAGAAAGTCACTAAACTTTCATCTTGCGGGATTGGCTTAATTTCATTTGCTAAAATCCCTGGTAAGGTTTCAATTAATAATTCCATTCCGACTTGGCTTAACTTATCAAACATTATTCCAACATCGTCTGTTTTTGTAATCGGAATCGCGCGTTGCGCATAAATTCCACCGGCATCCATTTTTTTTATCATTTCCATAATCGTTACGCCCGTTTCTTTCTCACCTTTCATAATTGAATAGTGAACAGGCGCGCCACCACGGTATTTTGGTAACAACGAAGCATGCACGTTAATCGCGCCATGTTTTGGTACTTGTAATAATTTCTCCGGTAAAAATTGACCAAAGGCAGCCGTGACGATTAGATCCGGTGCTAATTCTACAATCTCTGCCATTTCTGGAGAATTGCTAATTTTTTCTGGCTGTAACACTTTTAAGCCTAAACGCAATGCCGCCTCTTTAACAGGTGTAGCTGTTATCACTTTTTTCCGACCTACTGGACGATCCGGTTGCGTCACGACTGCTACGACATCATAATCATTTTCGACCAAGCTTTCTAAAATTGGAACAGAAAATTGCGGTGTGCCCATAAAAACAATTTTAGTCATTTTGATGTTCCTCCATATACCTTTCTAATTCTTCTTCCGGAATACGATCGATGATTTTATCAATAAAAAGTTCACCGTTCAGATGATCAATTTCATGTTGAAAAGCGCGTGCTAAATAGCCATAAGCTTCTACTTCCATTTCATCACCTTCTCGGTCATAATAACGGACCACGATTTCATCTGGGCGTTTAACGGTTCCAAAGACATGGGGAATACTTAAACAACCTTCGACATCAATGTCTTCACCTTTAGCCGAAATAATCGTAGGATTAATTAATTCGAATAAATCGCCTTCTTCAACCTCAACGAGTGCCACGCGAATATTTTTACCAATTTGTGGTGCGGCAATTCCAATGCCATCATGAGCAATCATAGTCTCATGCATATCGTCTAATAGCGTCCATAATTCTTCCGTAATTTCAGTCACTTCACGATTTTTTTTCGTTAATTTTTCATTTGGGTGGATAATAACTGGATAGCGCATAAGAGCCCTTCTTCCTTAAATAAAGTTTAATGGTTCATAGTCAATCGCAACAAATAAATTTTGACGTTGCTCTACTTGACTTGTTTCTAAAATTTCACGCAACATCTGATGCAATTGCGGTTCTTGTTTGTATTTTAAAATGAGTTGATAATGGTAACGATTTTTAACACGGGCAACCCCACTTGGAATCGGACCCAGGATTTGACTGTTCGCACTTAAGCCTTGCTTTAATTTTTCAGCAATCTGATACATTTTTTTTGCTGCCATTTCTTCGGATGGATGACTCGCTGAAATTTTAACTGTAAAGTAATATGGCGGATAACCACTTTGGTGACGTAAATGCATTTCTTGCCGATAAAAGGCTTCGTAATCTTGGGCTTGAGCTAAGACGATACTATGATGCTCGGGATTAAACGTTTGAACAATTACTTCTCCTGCCTTATCACCACGACCCGCTCGGCCACTAACTTGTGTTAACAATTGAAAAGTCCGCTCACTCGAACGAAAATCAGGCAAATTCAAGGCGGTATCCGCATTTAAAACACCGACTAGCGTAATATTCGGGAAGTCGAGCCCTTTAGCAATCATTTGTGTGCCTAATAAAATATCCGCTTTTTGCTCTTCAAAAGTCTTTAAAATCCGTTCATGCGCGCCTTTTTTACGTGTCGTATCGACATCCATGCGTAAAATACGTGCTTCTGGATAGAGTGCTTGCAATTCCTCTTCAACCTTTTGTGTCCCTGTGCCATAATAACGAATCTTGCGGCTCTTACAGTCTGGACAAATTTGCGGAATCGGTTCTTGATGGCCGCAGTAATGACAAGCCATTTTTTTAATATCCATATGTAGCGTTAACGAAATATCACAGTTGGGGCAATCTTGAACATAACCACAATCACGACACATCATAAACGAGGAATATCCCCGGCGATTTAAAAGCAAAACAATTTGTTCTTTTTTTGCTAGCCGATCAGCAATTTTTTCTTGTAACAGATAAGAAAAAGTACTCGTATTTTTTTGCGCATATTCATCTTTTAAATCCACAATCGTCACTTGTGGTAATTGTGCGGCGTTATGGGCTCTTTGCGTTAAAAAAAGGAGTTCATAGCGTTTTTTTTGACCCCGTGCCCGTGATTCTAAAGATGGCGTTGCACTGCCCAACACAACCGGGCAATGATGGTATTGACTACGCCAAATGGCTAAGTCACGTGCATGGTAACGAGGCGCTTCATCTTGTTTGTACGTCGCTTCATGTTCTTCATCAATAATAATCAGCCCAATATTTTCAAGTGGAGCAAAGACCGCTGAGCGTGCACCGACTACAACTTGTGATTCACCCCGTTCAATTTTACGCCATTCATCGTATTTTTCTCCTTGAGACAAGCCACTATGTAAGACCGCTACAGCTTTCCCGAAACGGCTTTTGAAACGTTGGACCATTTGCGGCGTTAGCGCAATTTCAGGAACGAGCATCATCGCTGTTTTCCCTTTAGCTAAAATTTGGGCAATGGATTGTAAATAGACCTCGGTCTTTCCACTACCCGTAACACCTTCTAGCAAGAAGGTTGTGGCCTCCGCGTTTGATTCGGCACTGACAATTCGTTCGACGGCATGGGCTTGTTCTCTATTCAGTTCAAAAGGTTGTGTCATGGGAAAATCGTGGTCCTTAAAAGGATCACGATACGTCTCTACTTCTTCAAATTGTAACCAGCCCAGCGCTTGTCCCTGATTCAAATGAGCGGTCGTTAATCCTTGGGCAGTATAAAAAGCCACTGTTTCTCGTGGTGTTACTTTTAAGGTCTCAATTAATTGGTGTTGGCGCAAAGCGTTGGGCCGAATCGTAGCCTTAAAATCGGAAAAATTAGCCTCTGTAATCAAACTAGTAACATGGCGAACCATTTTTTTCTTCGTTTTTTCTTTGACTACATAGCGAACATCGACTACTCCTGCTGCTCGTAAACGTTGGAACCGTGGAAGTTCTCCCGCGTCTTCGACTACCTGCCATGCAATTTCCTTTTGATTTTGAAAGTAGGTTTCACTTACGTCATTCGAGTCATCAATTAAAACAAATTTCTTCTCGTAGGCCGCTTTCATTGCAGCTGGTAACATCGTTTGAAGACAGGTAATTTTAAATGAAAAAGTCACGTCTTTCATATAGTCCGCTAATTGTAACAATTCTTGATTGACAACTGGCGCTAAATCAATCACGCGAGTCAATTCTTTTAAAACAAGTGCTTGGTTGGTCGGTGCTTGGTCAGATAGAGCCATAACAAAGCCTTGAATGTGTCGATTCCCATCACCAAAAGGCACTTCAACCCGCATGCCTGGTGCGATTATTGCTTGCCATTTATCTGGCACACGATAGGTGTATGGCTGATCGGTTTGCATCGTTGGTACGTCAACAATGACTGCCGCATATTTTGACATGACCCTTCCTCCTCCTTCTTTCTTCTTATTCTACTAAAGTTCAATCTATTTGTCTGTAAAGGACTTAAATCCTTATTGGTTTTTAAATATAAAAAAGTCTGGATGATTTCTCCAGACTTTAGCAACTTTTATTGATTTTGGCGAACTTTTGCTTCCAAATCTTTTTGTTCTTGTTCTTTCGCAGCTTGACGTTCTTCTTCTTCAAGCTTCAAGCGAGCACGTTTAACTTCTGGATGTGGATCATTGACAATCGTTTCTGCTTCGATTTCTTCTAATGCTCTTCCCACGCTCTTAACGGATTCAAATTTATCAACAGTTGCTTGTGCGCCTGCTTCTAATTCGTGTGCACGTTTACTAGCTAAAATCACTAATGAGTATTTTGAGTTTACACGATCCAACAATTTATCAATCGACGGTTTTAACATCATGGTTTCTTACAACTCCTCTAACATTTTTCTATATTTTCCAATTACACGTTCTACTCGAAAATGTTCACTGACAATAATATCTTTGATTCGAGTCACTGCTAACGGAACTTGATCATTTACAACGGCATAATCGTATAAGGCCATCATTTCAATCTCTTCGCGAGCAACACGCATCCGTTCGTCAATCACATCAGGTGCATCGGTACCACGACCGGTAATACGTGAACGTAACTCAACTAAATCAGGCGGTGTTAAGAAAATAAAAACGCCATCTGGCACTTTTTCTTTTACTTGTTGCGCACCTTGAACTTCGATTTCTAAGAATACATCTTTTCCTTCATCTAAAGTCTTTTGAACATAAGATAGCGGCGTACCATAGTAATTACCGACGTATTCGGCATACTCTAGCATTTCGCCGGCTGCTATTAATTCTTCAAATTCTTCACGTGTACGGAAAAAATAATCAACGCCTTCGATTTCTCCAATGCGTTTTTTTCGTGTCGTCATTGAAATCGAGTATTCGAATTCGTTCCCTTCACTTTCAAAAATGGCTTTACGAACTGTACCTTTTCCGACACCGGAAGGGCCAGATAATACTATTAATAATCCACGCTCTGTCATGTTGAAGTCCTTTCGTTTTAAAGATTCACTATTCCCTATTGTGCACTTTTTTTCAGCAATTTTCAAGATTTAGTTTAATATAACGCTTTTTTCTTAATTTTTTAGTTGCTTTTTCTCATAATTAAGGCTATTATTCAATATTTTGAATTTGTTCACGGATTTTTTCAAGGGTTGTTTTCATTTGAACGACGTGGTGTTTGACTTCAATCGTACTAGATTTCGAACCAATCGTATTAACCTCACGATTCATTTCTTGAACTAAAAAGTCAATTTCGCGACCCACCGGCTCCGTACGATGTAAAAGCTCCTCAAAGGTTTGCAAATGAATCGTTAAACGATCCAATTCTTCGTGAATGTCACTTTTTTCAAGTAAAATCACCATTTCTGTTAATAAGCGCTCTTGCTCAACGGTCGTTCCCAGATATTCTTCAAGTTTCTTCTCAAAGCGCGCTTTGTATTCCACTTCAAAAGTAGCGGTAAAGTCAGAAAGTGCCATCAAATGCGTTTGTAAGACGGCCTGATTGTCTTTCAAGACTTTATGAATTCCTATCCCTTCAATTTCGCGCGAGACAAGATTTGCCAAAGTTGCTTCTTTGATCGCTTCTACTACAATCTGCTCAAGTGAATCATCCATCATCGGTTTTTCTTGAATTTCTAAAAAAGCGTCTTTTTGCAAAAAATTCTCAACGAGACGTTCAACATTTAGATGTGTTTGAAAGCGTTGTGTCATTTCTGATTCAACAGATTGGACTAAATGTTCAATCAAATCCCAGTGAACAATCGCCTCTTTGCGTAAATCGTTTTTTTCAGTCAATGTAATAAAGACTTCCACTCGTCCACGATTTAAATAATTTTTAATTGTTTGACGAATTTGATTTTCATAAGCATTTAACTGGCGAGGCATCCGTAACTGGAAATCTAAAAAACGATGATTGACGCTCTTAATCTCAATGTCGATTTGATAATTATCCGTTACTTTCAATGCTTTGCCAAAACCGGTCATACTTTTCATGAGTTGCCTTCCTTCTTACATCGTTTGGATGAGTTTCTTTAAATTTTCAAATTCTTCATTACTCAACGTAACACCTTTACCCATTTTTTCATGGTTCGGTGCCCAGTCACGTAAATCAAATTTAGCCGGATTACCATTCCAGCTAACTAAATTCAATTCTTTACGCCAACCTTTTGCGTTTTCTGATAATACACCAATTTCTTCTAAAATTTCATATGAAAATTCACTCTTCATTTTTTTCACTCCTTTAAAATGTTTGTTGTTCCATGGAAAAAGCCGCTAACATGTCTTTCGTAGCTTCTTTGACAGAAGTTATCTCAGTTAATTCACCTTGGACTAACCAACGGGTCACGCCTTCGCGTTCACCACAAGTAATCAATGTCACCATATTTTTATCTTCAACCAAATCTAAAACTTCGACTTCCGTTGGTTCAATTCGTTTAGAAACCGTTACGTTATACGTATAAATATTTTCTAAGTCGGTTAAATAAACGATTTCATCTATTTTTACTTCATCTAATCGTGTAAATAAAATCGTCGTGTCCTCAATTCGATGACTAGCTAGAGCATAATTGCCCTCACCCATCTTTTGTTCTGGATCAAACGTCCCTGCACCAAATAATAAAGCATCATTATTTAGACCTTTAAAAATAGGCAGCTGCACTTCAATACTAGGAATTGCCACACCGCCAATTACCGGTAAGATTTTACCGCTTAGCTGGGCTCGAATCACCGCGTCTAAATCGACCGGCTTGACTTGATCAAAATCAAATGTTGCTTCTTGGGTTAGCCCATTTTCAACTTGTTCACGACTAATCGCTGAAACTTGATAATCGTCTTTAGAACGGCTCAAGAGGAAATTTTTGATTGGTTGATTAAAAATTAAAGCTAATCCGACTAAAAATAAAAGAAACAGCCCACTATTAATCAGCAAATTTTTAATTTTTTTACCTTTCATCTTTCTCTTCCCCTCCTTTTTCGATCATTTATCGTCTTGTTATTCATTTTAACACATGACTTGATTTTAATCCGTTATTTTCTTTAATGCTTAACTGCTAACAGAACTATTTTTTACCAAATTATTTTACAAAAGATAACGCTTACTACAATGTTTTGTAATCTTATTTTAACGGAAAAGAAACAAGCATTTTACTTTGATATATTGTAAAATGAAAGAATAGAGAGTTTACAAATAGGAGGGGAGAAAATGACAGCGCCACTTTATGTTCATTTGGACACGACGAGCAATACCGTTTTAACGCAAGGGATAACACCGCGCGATTTTTATCATGGTATTACCCACCAGCCAAAAAATATTTTGTTATTAAATGCAAGTAGCGACCAAGGTGAATTTGAGAGTCACACAACGATGAAAATCATTCGTGGCTATGCTGACATTACTCACTATTTTGATAACTTACACAAGAGTTCCTCTTTATTAGACAAACGTTGGATTGATTTCACAGAGTTAGATATGTTGAAAGAGTTAACACCTTTAGAAATTTCTGAATTGTTATATTTTGGTCACATGAAAACCCACCTGTACTCACCTTTTTTCTATAAATTACAAAACAACTTTGTTTTTTTTGAACTTGAAGGTGGCATCAATCGCACTTATTATCGCTATTTAGATGAATTTTATCGCATTTTAGCCCTCAAAATTAATCATATGACGTTAGAATTATTAAACGCACGAACAACCTTTTTCCGTAAAGCCCAACCGGTCGCAAAAATTAACATTGAATTATTAAAAACACTCAAGGAAGCCTTTAAAGAAGGCGTGATTATCGCTATTAACCAAGCAGAATCAACAAAAAACGAGTTGCAAATTCCATTGCTTTATTCAGAAGATGGTCCTTTGTCAATCAAAAAAAGAACAAATAATGCCGATTATTTATTAGGTTACCTCATTTATCATAAAGATTTAGGATCTTGGACACTCGATGTTGAAGATGAGTTAATAGGTATTAATTAGCCATTTACTAGGAATGTAACCGATGTTACATTCCTTTTTTTATCCTCTTTTAAATATTCGCACTTTCACGGTATTATTTTCACCTGATGAGCAATCAAAAATTTGTATAAGAAAAAGGATGCGACTTCAGCCACATCCTTTTTCTTATTTTGAATTTTCGGTTTTAATCGCGAATGAATCGGTTGGAATAAACAACTTTGGTACCATTTTATATAAAATAATCGTCACGACTATCGTTACAGCCCCAGTTGCTAAACCACTGATACCATTCATTACAAGTGAAAAGACTGCAGGTGACATGCCCCAAAGTGCATACGAACCCCAGAAAATCCACCCCGCGACAAAGTGCCAGAAGAAACGTGCCAGTGCACCAACCAATCCACCTAAAACAATCGCCTGCAATGCTTTTCCTTGATTGGATTCAGCAATTGCTTGCTTCAATGGATTTGCATATAACCCTGCAAATCCTGCAAATAAAAAGGCTAGTAAATATTCAATTAATACTTGAGGGACACTCAAAAAATAAATTTGGCCTAAGGGAAAATGAATGATCCCCCAGATAAATCCCGCCATCAATCCTGGTTTCAACCCCCGTCGTAAGGCAAAAATCGTTAATGGAATTTGCCCTAACGAAATCGTAAAACTGGAACCGATATTCGTTGGCAGCATCGATAAAGTAATCGCCAATGCCGCAATGATTGTTCCTTCCATCATCACTCTTGTTCTCCCTTGCATATAAAAAAACTCCTCCTTGCAGAATCATCACAATTCACAAAGGAGAAGCATAATATTATACTTCAACTCGTCACAATTCCTACGTTCGCATAACCGAAACAGGTACGAAGGGTTTAGAGTAATACTCATTCTCAGCTCGAAGGCTCCCCTTTGTGATTAGATTCTATTCTATTTTTAATACCATTACATTCTAACATAGTTTCCTTAGAAAGACAGTCTTTAGATTTTTGTGCTCGCTTGTGAATTCCAATAATTGACTTTTTCTATAAAATTAACGACAATAACAAAAGGAATAATGTTAAGTGACGTCTTAATCAGCACTTACATTGAATAAATTAAATTTAAGGAGTATGTATTTTATGATTAAAAAATTACTAAGTCATGTCGGCGAATACAAAAAGGCAACGCTTTTAACCCCGCTTTTTGTCACGCTCGAAGTGATTTTAGATATTTTCATTCCGCTTTTAATGGCGATGATTGTCGATCGAGGGATTAACGGTCGCAGCCAAAAAGATATTTTATGGATTGGTGCGGCCCTGATTGCCAGTGCGATACTAGCCCTCATTTTCGGGATGCTGTCTGCCCGTTATGCTGCTACCGCATCCGCTGGTTTTGCTAAAAACTTGCGTCAACAAGTCTTCGAAAACATCCAAAAGTTTTCCTTTTCAAACATCGATCGATTCTCTACACCGAGTTTAGTAACCCGTCTAACAACCGATGTAACCAACGTACAGAATGCCTTTCAAATGACGATCCGAATTTTGGTTCGTAGCCCTTTACTCTTTATTTTTTCTCTCGTTATGGCTTTTCGTTTAAATAGTGAACTAGCAATGGTCTTTTTAATCGTTATTCCTTTCTTAGCCATCGGGTTGTTTTTAATTATTAAATTCGCCCACCCAGCTTTCAAACACGTTTTTCGAATTTATGACCGTTTAAATCAAGTTGTACAAGAAAACTTACAAGGAATTCGAATTGTTAAATCTTATGTCAAAGAAGAACATGAAGTGAAGAAATTTAGCGATGTTTCTCAGGATATTTACAAGGCTTTCTCAAAAGCAGAACGAATTGTAGCGTTAAATCAACCGGTAATGCAAATTGCTATTTATACAGCCTTACTACTTATTTCGTGGATTGGGGCTAATCTAATCGTTGTCGGCTCAATGACCACTGGTGAATTAATGAGTATGTTTATGTATGTCATGCAAATTTTAGTTGCGTTAAATATGATGTCGATGGTCTTTGTCATCTTAATTATTTCACGCCCTTCAGCTGAACGAATGATTGAAGTGTTGGATGAAAAGAGTGATTTGACTGATCCGTTAGATCCGACTGAAACAATCCCTGACGGTTCAATTTCATTTGAAAACGTTGATTTTAGCTACACGAATGACCCAGATAAACTTGTCTTGAAGAATTTAAGTTTCACGGTTCAATCTGGCCAGACTGTTGGTATTATTGGCGGAACCGGTAGCGGTAAAACTAGCCTAATCCAATTAATTCCGCGACTTTATGATGCGACTAACGGTAACATCCGTGTCGGTGGTCGAAATGTTAAAGACTATAGTCTACATGCCTTACGTGATGCCGTCGCCGTTGTTTTACAAAAAAACGTACTCTTTTCAGGCACGATTAAAGAAAACTTACGCTGGGGGAATGAGCATGCAACGGATGAAGAAATTATCGCTGCTAGCCGTTTAGCCCAAGCTGATTCTTTTGTCCAAGGCTTCCCTGATGGCTATGATACGTATATCGAACAAGGTGGTAGTAATGTCTCTGGTGGACAGAAACAACGCTTAACCATCGCCCGTGCACTATTAAAAAATCCTAAAATATTAATTTTAGATGATTCAACCAGTGCTGTTGATACAAAAACGGATGCTCTAATTCAAGCAGCTTTTTATGAAACTATTCCAAATACGACTAAAATTATCATCGCTCAACGCATCACTTCGGTTGAAAAAGCTGATCTTGTGATTGTTATGGACGAAGGGCAAATTAACGGCATTGGCACACCCGCCGAATTATTAGCAAACAATCAGATTTATCAAGAAGTTTATCAATCGCAACAGAAAGGATTTGGTACTGCAAATGAAGCCGAATAAACAAATGAAAGCCACCCACCAAGTCCAAACGTTAAAACGACTACTCAGTTATTTAATTAAAGATTATCCGATTCAATTAATTATTGTCTCGTTAGCTATTTTTGTCACATCGTTTGCAACCGTTAAAGGTTCACTCTTTTTACAAGTCGTGATTGACGACCACGTGACGCCTTTACTCAATACACCTGGTCAAAAAGACTTTTCCGGGTTATTAAAAGCTGTAATAACGATGGGCTTGATTTATTTAGCAGGGGTCATTACTTCAATTATTTTTAACCAATTGATGGTTACTATCTCCCAAGGCTCACAAAAGAAAATTCGTGATGAACTCTTTGAACATATGGAAACTTTACCACTTTCATACTTTGACACACATCCAAAAGGCGATGTCATGAGCCATTACACGAATGATATTGATACGTTACGCCAAATGCTTTCACAAAGTGCACCACAGCTCTTACAAGCAATTGTGACCCTTTTCAGTGTATTAATCGCCATGTTTTCGGTAAGTTTACCGTTAACTTTATTTTCATTAATTTCGATTACTTTAATGGGCTTTACTATTCGTAAATTAAGCAGCTTAAGTGGTCGGTATTTCGCCGGTCAACAAAAGTCATTGGGTGAAGTAAATGGTTACATCGAAGAAATGATGAATGGTCAAAAGGTCGTTAAAGTTTTCAATCACGAGGAAAATGCCATTGAACATTTCACAAAACTAAATAATGAACTCGCTGAAAATGTCACAAAAGCTAATCGTTATGCGAACATTTTAATGCCAGTCATGATGAACTTACTGAACATCCAGTATGTTTTAATTGCGATTATCGGTGGGTTATTAAGTATTAATGGTGTTGGTGCCCTAACAATTGGTGGCATCGCAGCATTCTTACAATTAAGCCGTTCATTGAATATGCCTATTAGTCAAATCTCACAACAAATTAACTTTATTATTATGGCCTTAGCCGGTGCAGAACGTATTTTCAATTTGATGGATGAGCCTTCTGAGGTTAATAACGGAAATGTCACCCTCGCCAACGTGGAATATATCGATGGGCAACTCGTGGAATGTCAAAAACAAACGCAGCATTGGGCTTGGAAAAAACCAAATATGGATGGGACTTTTACTTATGTGCCATTAACCGGTGACGTACGCTTTAATCAAGTTGATTTCTCTTATACACCTAAAAAGAAAATCTTGAAAGAGATCACCTTGTTCGCTAAGCCAGGACAAAAAATTGCTTTTGTTGGAGCAACAGGTGCCGGAAAAACAACGATTATCAACTTAATTAACCGTTTCTACGATATTCAACACGGAGAAATTTTATACGATGGCATTAACATTCAAGACATCGAAAAAGATTCATTACGCCGTTCTCTAGGGATTGTGTTACAAGAAACCCATCTTTTCACTGGGACTATTAAAGAAAATATCCGCTACAGTAAACTTGATGCAACCGATGAAGAAGTTATTGCCGCTGCTAAATTAGCCAATGCCGATTACTTTATCTCGCATTTACCACAAGGTTATGACACGGTCATTACCGGTGATGGTGAAGGTTTATCTCAAGGTCAGCGTCAATTACTTTCAATTGCACGTGCTGCGATTGTTGACCCACCGGTTATGATTTTAGACGAAGCGACTTCAAGTATCGATACCCGGACTGAACGAATTGTTCAAGAAGGAATGGATGCCTTGATGAAAGGTCGGACGGTTTTTGTTATCGCCCATCGCCTATCGACTATCCAAAACTCCGATGCCATTATCGTCTTAGACCAAGGTGAAATTATCGAACGTGGCGACCATGACGAATTACTTGCAAAAAAAGGCACGTACTATCAACTGGCAACTGGCCAATTGGAACTCGATTAAGTACCTCGCCTTTTTAAAATCTAATACTTAAATGAAAAGCATAATCAATTTGGCTTGAACGCCCATTTTGATTATGCTTTTTCTTGTTTGATTGAACCTTTTGTCTTACAATTTAATTAATCACACGATAAAGTGGAGGATGCTATGAAAATCATTGATTTATCTCAAACGATTCATTCAGATATGCCCGTTTATCCAGGCGATCCTGAAGTGAAAGTTTCGCTTGTTCACACCTATAAAACCCATTCTTGGACCTTACGTAAACTCGAATTGAGCACACATACAGGCACACACGTGGATGCTTTTTCACATATGCATGAATCACTTGCATCCTTAGATGAGATTCCACTTGAGCGTTTCTTTGGTGAAGCGCGTGTTGTCTCGGATAAAATCCCTTTAAAACAAAGAATTGGTTTGTTTTTTGTAGAAGAAATTTCTTTAGAAATGCTTGATACCTTACTCCAAGCAAAACCAAATTTTGTTGGCGGTCATCTCACAGAAGATTTAGAAAGAGCACTTTTAGCCAATGAAATCATTACCTATACCGATCTAATCAACTTAGAGCAACTGCCTTTTGACTATTCTTTTACTTTCTATGGGCTACCCTTAAAAATTCAAGAAGGCGACGGTTCTCCCGTGCGGGCAATCGCTATTTTAGAAGAGTAACTCCCAACGTTTGAAGGGATTAGTAGATTAAAAATAAAAATATGGTTACAATCACAGTCCCCGAAATTTCTATTTCGGCCCATCTATTTTTTACTAAAGACATTGTATACATTAAAAAGACCATCGATAATTATTTTAATGGTTCAAACGATGAATAGCCAAAAAAAGACAAAATCTGAACGATTTTGTCTTTTTCTTTTATTTATTTTTCTATATTATCAATTGATTCAAATAATGGACTCACGGGTTTGTTCTCGTGGATACGTTTGATTGCTTCACCCATTAAGTTACCGACACTGATTTCATCGATTTTATCAATACGACGATCCGCTGGTAAGTTAATTGAATCTGTCACAACTAAACGTTCAATTGCTGAATCTTGGATACGTTGCAATGCTGGACCTGATAAAACAGGGTGTGTACAAGAAGCGTAAACCGCTTTTGCTCCTGCTGCTTTCAGTGCATTGGCTGCTAATGTAATTGTACCAGCCGTATCAATCATGTCGTCAATTAAGACACACGTTTTTCCTTCAACGTGACCAATAATATTCATCACTTCAGCAACGTTCGCTTTTGGACGACGCTTGTCAATGATTGCAATTGGTGTTTTTAAGAATTGTGCTAGTTTACGGGCACGTGTCACACCACCATGGTCTGGTGAAACAACAACAACATCATCGCCTTCAATTCCTTTTTCTAAGAAATAGTTGGCAATTAATGGTGCGCCCATTAAATGATCAACTGGAATATCAAAGAATCCTTGAATTTGAGCGGCATGTAAATCTAATGTTACCATACGGTCTGCTCCAGCGATTTCAAGCATATTCGCAACAAGTTTTGCAGTGATTGGTTCACGTGAACGCGCTTTACGATCTTGACGAGCGTAACCATAGTATGGCATTACGACGTTAATTGTTTTTGCACTCGCACGTTTTAAAGCATCAATCATAATTAGTAACTCCATTAAATTGTCATTTACTGGACTACTTGTTGATTGAATAATATAAACGTGTGCACCACGAATACTTTCTTCAATGTTGACTTGAATTTCACCATCACTAAATTGTTTGACCGTACATTTCCCTAGTTCTACTCCAACAGATGCTGCAATTTTTTCGGCTAAAGGTCGATTTGAGTTTAACGCGAAAATTTTTAATCTTGGATCGAAATAATGATTTGACATGAGAACCTCCACTTTCTTTTCCCTTCCATTAAAAAATGACCACTAATTATGTATCAGACTTGAATCATCTTCCTCATAAATAGTAGTCATTTTTTTCTAATAAATCAAGTAATATTATTGGAAATCTTGGAAATACGGAAATTTCTTAGCAAATTCTTCTTTGTTCTCCTGTTTTGCTCGAGCAATTCCCATCGCAAACTCAGGAACATCCTTCGTAATTGTCGAACCAGCTGCTACAACCGTGTTTGCATCAACCGTTACCGGTGCAATCAAATTCACGTTTGATCCAATAAAACTACGATCGCCAACGGTTGTCTGATATTTGTTCTTACCGTCATAATTAACAAACACAACCCCGCAACCAATATTAATGTCTTCACCTAATGTTGCATCACCAACATACGTTAAATGCCCAACTTTCGTTCCATGACCAATCGTTGCTTTTTTGACTTCAACAAAGTTACCAATATGAACATTTTCTCCAAGGACTGTGCTTGGACGTAAGTGTGCAAAAGGTCCCACATCAGTGCCTTGAGCAATGCTTGTTTCTTCAACAACTGACGCTTTGATTTCGACATTATCACCAATCACACTATCCACAATTCGTGAACCATTTGTCACAGTACAATCTTCGCCAATCACCGTTTTCCCTTTGATTGTCACATTGCCTTCAATTACCGTATCACTACCAATGACTACGCCAGTATCAATATAAGTCGTTGCTGGATCAACTAACGTGACACCATTAATCATATGTTGATGATTAATCCGTTCACGCATTAATTGATTCGCATTCGCTAAAGCTACACGGTCATTGACACCTAATGATTCATTGAAATCTTCTGTTTGGTAAGCTGCTACACTATGGCCTTGAGCTTTTAAAATTTCAACAATATCCGTTAAGTAATACTCACCTTGGGCATTGTCGGTGTTTAAATTCGCTAAAGCACTAAAAAGTAATTCATTATCAAAACAGTATGTCCCTGTATTAATTTCTTGGACACGCGCTTCTTCAATCGTTGCATCTTTTTGTTCAACAATTCGATCAACAATCCCAACATGGTCACGAATAATGCGACCATAACCGGTTGGATCTTCCGCTTGCGCTGTTAAAATAGTCGCAGAAGCATTTTTTCCTTGATGGTATTCAAATAAATGATTTAATGTTTGACTTGTCAATAACGGAGTGTCGCCACTAATTACTAAAGTCGTCCCTTTTTTACCTTCTAAAAATTCAGCTGCTTGCATAACCGCATGACCAGTTCCAAGTTGTGCTTCTTGCAACGCGTAAACACTACGCTCGCCTAATTGTGCTTGAACTTTATCAGCTCCATGACCGACAATCGTAATAATTTCAGAAGGATTTGTATCTGTTACTCTTTGTAAAATGTGCTCAACCATTGGCTGGCCACAAACTGGATGCAAGACTTTATATAATTTTGATTTCATTCGTGTGCCTTTACCGGCAGCTAGAATAATTGCGTAACGTGTTTCCACGAGAACCACTCCATTTCCGTATTTTGCTTGTTTAAGTGTAGCTTAATTTTCTACTATTTTCAATAAAAGATTAACATGCTGTATAAAGACGAACAATCCCATAGAAGTTCAATACTTCCATGGGATTGTTATTTTCATATTTTTTAGAAATCATTATACCACTGCAATTACTGTTAATCGTTAAAGTAATTGCCTGGTACCACTTCAATTGTTTTCGTTTGAGTATCAACTGATTCTACAAATAGTAGTGAATTGTAATCAGCGATAGCACGCTTGCCTTTAAAGTTTCCTTCGGCAAAGACCGTTACACCAACCAATTCCGCTTCAAACTCCTCAATCAGACTTTGCATACCATTAATTGTACCGCCGCCTTTCATGAAATCATCGACTACTAATACACGTGAACCACGTTTTAAGCTACGTTTTGAAAGTTCCATTTTTTCAATACGTTCAGATGATCCCGATACATAGTTCACACTAACTGTTGAACCTTCTGTAATTTTTGAATCACGACGAACAATGACAAAAGGAACATTTAAGTAATAAGCAACCGCTTGGGCAATTGGCACACCTTTTGTAGCAATTGTCATAACAGCATCAATTTTCTTATCTAAGTAATTCGATGCAATGATGCGACCCACTTGGCGTAATAACTCCGGATCGCCTAATAAATCAGATAAATAAACATAGCCACCTGGTAATAGGCGGTCCTGTTCTGACAAGCGCTCTGATAAATCTTCAATATATTCTCTAGCAGCTTCTTTTGTGATCATTGGAATAAAAATCACACCACCTGCAGCACCTGGAATCGTATTTAAAATTCCAGTCCCTCTTTCTTGAAATGTTTTCTTTACAATTGCTAAGTCTTCACTAATCGATGATTTTGCAGATGCATATCTTTTCGCAAAATAAGTTAATGAAATTAATTTATGTGGATTTTCCAATAAATAATGTGTCATGTCTATTAAGCGCTCACTACGACGTATTTTCAAAAAATTCAACTCCTCTATTTTTCTTCATAGTTATTATATCGTGTTTTACAACTTATTTCGAGTATTATCTCCCTTTTTCAGAAAAAATGTTCGTATTTTATGAACAAGAAAAAGAGAAGACTTAGAAACCTTCGTTTTTAAGTCTTCTCTTTCTCATCAAACTCTTTGGTTCTTCTTATAAAAGAAGAATAATCGGCGCGACACACTAACAATTAAGAATAACAAAATAAAAATTAGCGTGATTGTAGCTCCCGGTGGTGTATCTAAATAAAAGGAAGTTGTCAGACCGCTGACCATGCCAATTAAACCAATAAAAATACTAATTAAGATTACAAGATTAAAACTTTTTCCTAAACGCATACTAATTGCTGCCGGTAAAACCATAATTGCTGAAATTAACAAAGCTCCCGCAATCGGAATCATCACTGCAATCGCAACACCAGTTAATGCATTAAAGATGATTGACATTAAACGAACCGGTAACCCGTCCACATGAGCCGTATCCTCATCAAACGTCAAGACATACATTGGCTTTTTAAATAAAATCAATGCGATGAGTGATACGATAAATAAACCAGCTAACAACCAAACTTGTTCTTGTGTAATCGTAATAATCGAACCAAATAAATAGGATTGCATGCTTAAAGTCGATGCACCTTCACTCAACTTCATTAAAATAAGGGCAAGTGCTAAACCACCCGACATTAAGATGGCCGTTGCAATTTCTGAATACGTCTTATAAACGCTTCGTAAATATTCTAAAACAACAGCCGCAATTACTACGACGATGACCGTTGTTAAGGTTGGATTTAGGTGTAAGAAGAATCCTAAAGCTACCCCTGCTAGTGAGACATGTGATAAGGTATCGGCCATTAGCGATTGCCGACGAATCACTAAAAAAACACCCAAGACTGGCGCTATTCCTGCAATTAAAACGGCTGCCATCAAGGCTCTTCTCATGAATTCATATGAAAGCAACGCCATGGAGTATCCTCCCTTCTAACTAAGCGAATTTCGCGATCCGCAAATTCTTTAATATCTTCATGATCATGTGTAATCATCAATACTGCTTTTTGATGTTGATGGGCACTGTGACGTAAGAGCCGATAAAAATTTTTACGTGACTCTTCATCCATCCCTGTGGTTGGCTCATCTAAAACGAGTAAATCAGGATCAGTCGCAAACATTCTTGCTAAACTAATTCGTTGTTTTTGTCCCCCAGATAAATCACCAATTCGTTTATGACGCATTTCCCACATTCCAACGGATTCTAACGCTTTTTGAACATGTTCATGGTCTTTTTTCTGTAATTTTTTAAACCATCCATTACGTGGATAACGTCCTGAACAAACCAATTCTAAAACCGTACTCGGAAAACCCGCATTAAACGATGCAATTTGTTGAGGAATATAGCCAATACTTAATTTCTCGCCTTTTGCATTTGTTTTCGCCACATCAATTGTCCCTTTAGCTGGTGTTAAAAGGCCCAGTGTCGAACGAATCAAAGTTGATTTGGCCGCGCCATTTTCGCCAGTTAAAATCACAAATTCACCTTCATCTACGTGATAATTTACATCCATTAAGACTGGTTCATCATCGTAATAAAAAGTTAAATCTTTCACGTCAATATAACGCATTTTTCTCCTCCTATCGTAGGCTTAACTGCAACGCTTTTAAATTGTCTTCCATTAACGAAAGGTACGTTTTCCCCGCAGCTTGCTGATCGTTGGAAACACTCTCAATTGTTGAAAGTACAGCCAGTTCAACGCCTGTTTCCTCAGCTAAAGTCATCGCCATCTTACCGGCTGTGTTATCTTCAAAATATAAGTATTCAATTTCATGATCAATAATAAAATTTTTTAATTCGGCTAAACGCTTCGGTGTCGGCTCTTCCTCAGATGACAATCCAGCCATTGATTCTTGAGTTAAACCATATTGCTTAGCTAAATATGAAAAAGCTAAATGTTGTGTCACAAAAGTCCTTTGAGTCGCATCTTTGAACGCTTTTTGGTATTCTTGGTCTAGTCGAGACAACTCTGTTAAATAATTCGCAGCATTTTCAGTGAAAATTTCTTGCTTTTCTGGGTATTTTTGACTCAAATCATCACGAATTTGAGCAACTTGCTCCATGGCTAACACTGGATCTAACCAAACATGTGGGTCCTCATCGTGCGAATGTGAATGGCCAGCCTCTTCATGATCTGCTTCATGTTCTTCTTCGTGCTCGGATTCAAATGAAAGTAACGGAATGTTACGGCTAGCTTCAATCATCACTGTTTTATCTGAATCTAAATTTAACAAAATATTTTCCATCCATGTTTCAAAAGCGTGGCTATTATAAATAATCGCATCCGCATCACTCATTTGAGCAACACTTTTTGCACTAGGTTCATAATCATGTGCTTCCGTTCCCGCAGGAATTAGTAACTCGACTTCGCCTTCTTCGCCAATAACTGCTTTTGCAAACTCGTACATTGGATAAAAAGTCGCGATGGCTTGAATTTTCCCATCCTCTTTTTCATTCTCTTTTGTGGGACTGCATGCCACTAATAATAAACTAAACAGGACAATCATCCCAGTAATTACTCTATTCTTCATCTTTTTCCTCGTCATTATTTTTTATTTTTTGTTCCTTTTTCTAAATCGTAACCATTCCGATTTAGTTCCACGAAGATTAATTTACCAAACTCACTCTTATTCGTCAAGAAAAAGAAGCTGTTTTTCAAATGTTTTTGCCAACAAGGGAAAACATTACTCAAACAACTTCTTTTTTTATTATTTTAATGTTCGCACCAAATACACTTCATCACAAAAACCTTTTAGGCCGTTATAAATTCTTTGTGCACGTGAATGTTGACGACATAAAGCAAAAACTGTTGGCCCACTACCGCTCATTAAAGCAATATCCGCACCGTATTTAATCATCCGATCCTTGATTTGTTGTACAATTGGGTATTTAGGAATCGTAATATCTTCTAAACTATTGCCCATATATTGTAGCATCGCTTCATAATCTTCATCCAAAATGGCTTGTGACAAACACTCCATATCTGGATGTTGTAACTGATTTGGATCTTGGACTTTTTGAAAAATTTTACGGGTCGACACACTGAGACGTGGTTTAACCAACACCACCCAGCATTGAGGCATTGGCTTTAAGGGTCGGACAATCTCACCTTTTCCCCCTATAAATGAAGTTGTACCATGAAGACAATAAGGAACGTCCGTACCGATTTCAACACCGATTTCAATCAATTGATCCATCGATAAGTTTAAATTCCAGAGACGATTCATCCCACGTAAAGCCGCAGCACAATCGGTACTACCACCGCCTAAACCAGCTGCCACAGGGATTTTTTTCTCAATTGAAATTTTAACTCCCTGCTCAATACCATAACGCTCTTTTAACATTGCAGCTGCCTGATAGACGTTATTTCGTTTATCAATTGGCAAAAAAGCTTTATTGGTTTCAACCACTATTTGATTTTCTGGCAATTCTTCAATCGTTAAGCGATCGGACAAATCGACACTCGACATGACCATTTCCAACTCATGATACCCATCTAATTCGCGCCTATATAGAACATCTAAACCTAAATTGATTTTTGCCGGTGCTTTCTCTATTATCTCCATCTCATCACCTATCAATTCAATCATTTGATTTATTCTATCATAGCTAGAAAAAACTGTATAGTTAAGGCGAATAATTCACACTTTAAGATTAGAAATTAATAAAACCTGAGTCTCTCCTCTGAAAGAAAAGATACTCAGGCTTTGACTATTTAAGCTGTATCATATTTAGTACTAACAAAGAAATCCTCCATAGACTTCCTTTGCGTACAATTTTAATTTTCTAGTAAAAAAAGACCAGAACCAATAAAACCTCGTTAACTAAAAAACTGTTTGAAACAGTATTGATGAAGTAAACGCTATGAAAATAAGGCAATTCCCCTGAATCAATCAAAAAACGATTTTTTCAGGGGAATTACTTATCTCTTGGATATTCGCATTTCATTAATGACCTTTGACTTTATATTCACCAATAACTAGCCCCGGTGTTGACTCTCCTTGATGATCTAATTTGAAGTCTGCCATTTTTTCATTGTTCGTCATCACAACTACAATATCGGTTTCTCTGCCAGTTGCTTTGACTTTTTCAAGGTCCATATCCGCAAGTAATGTCTGCGGTGTAACATTTTGTCCAACCGTCACATGGACATTGAACGGCTCCCCTTTTAATTCAACTGTGTCTAAGCCCATATGAACTAAAATCTCAGCTCCAGTTTTTGTTAAGATGCCGATTGCATGCTTCGTTTCAAAGATGCTAAGAATTTCACCATTAACCGGTGAAAATACTTGATTGGTCGTTGGTCGTAAAGCAAAACCTTCGCCCATAATCTTTGTTGAAAATACTGGATCTTTAACTGATTCTAGAGCGATGATTGTTCCTTCACCTGGTGCATAAAAAGGTTCGACTTGTGTTGTTTGATTCGCTGAATTTTCAGTTGAAGTCGTTTGAGTTGCTTGCGGTGTAACAGCTGCAGTCGCTACAGCTACTTCTTCTTTTTTACCAAAGATTCCTTGTTTTTCAAAAATAACTGTCAAAATAATTGGTACAACGACTGCTATCGCCATTGCCCCACCGAATGCTAACCATCCGCCACCTTCTTTTGGATTAATCGCTAAAATTCCTGGCAATCCTCCAACTCCGATTGCATTGGCACGTACACCCATAATATTACTGAACATACCCGCAAATCCTGAACCAATCATTGCTGCGACAAATGGATAAACATATTTCAAGTTAATCCCGAACATCGCAGGTTCCGTTACTCCAAGATAAGCTGAAATCGTCGATGGAATCGAAATTTGTTCTTCTCTTTCATTGCCACGATGTAAGAAAATAATTGCCAATACTGCTGAACCTTGCGCAATATTTGATAAGGCAATCATTGGCCATAAGTTCGTTGTTCCAAATGATGAAATCAACTGCATATCAATCGCATTACTCATATGATGCAGTCCTGTAATAACAAGTGGCGAGTAGAGCGCCCCAAATATGAAACTAAACAACCAACTTTTGGGGGTCACTATAGCCTTCCAAAGGTTTTCATTGCCTCCAGTCATAAATTCCTCATCTAAATGGGTTTTCACTTGAAATCCTTTTCATTTTCATATACTATACATGTATAGTCAAGTAAAGAAAAGGAGCTTCTTCTTATGAATATTTTACACCTCTCGAAAACAAAAGACCAATGGATTGCTCTTTTAAGCAATCAGAAAAAAATGACCGTCACCGACTGGCACCTAGAAAACGTTACGCTCCTACTCAACTGGCTAAAAGAACAACAAGTCGTTGGTGGCACCATCGCTGAAAAAATTCTTTTTACAAATGAACAAGCATTAACAGCCGAACTCGCTGACTATCTAACGGAAAAATTAAATCGCCCCTTTGTAATCGGAGATGCTGATCAATGGACAGAAAAAGCAAGTGAAATTCCTTGGAAAATCACTTATGAAGGCTACACTCCTGGAAAAGATGAATACTCTGTCGAATCACTACTAACAGTCGGCAATGGATTTATGGGCATTCGCGGAACAACCCCTGAAATGGCCATTAGTGAAGACCATTATCCTGCTACTTACTTGGCTAGTCTTTATAATACCGCCTATTCAGAAGTTAGCGGACAAATGATTGCCAACGAAGACTTCGTCAATGCTCCGAATGTTCAAAAAATGACGATTTGTCTTGATGAGGAACGGTTTGACTTTTCAAAAGGACAACTTCACTCATTAACACGTGAATTAAACTTAAAAACAGGCCTTTTTAAAAGTTGGGCAACGGTCGAACTATCACAAGGAAAACAAATCGCACTTCATACGAAACGCTTTGTTAGTATGAAGAATGTTCACGAAACACATGTCTCCTATACGGTTACACCTTTGAATTTTTCAGGTGAAATGACCCTTATCACAGAAGTTGACGGCGACGTCTATAACTACAATGTTGCTCGCTACCGTGAATTAAATCAAAAACATTTAGATGTCCTTACTCTTGAGCAACGTGAGAATGACTTTTTATTAATGACTCGGACAAAAGAATCAAAAATCACAATTGTTCAACAAGGAACGTTACGTAGTAATGATGTTTTAATTGATCATTTGACTAGTGATATGGAGGATCAAAAATTAACACAAAAACTCCAATTTATGGCTGAAAAAAATCAAAGCTATACGTTTGAACGTACTACAACAACACAACAATACCGGAAGGAAGAAGCTCTACCTGAAGTGAGTTGGACGCAAGATTATGCAGATTTTACCACCGCTTATCAAGCATCGAAACTCGCTTGGGAACAATTGTGGGAACGTGCGGCGATTGTCGTTGAAGGTGATCTAATGTCACAAAAACTACTTAATCTCCATACGTATCATGTATTAGCATCAGCCTCACCAAATGCCAACAAAAACTTAGATGCTAGTGTGACGGCACGCGGCTTACACGGAGAAGCTTATCGAGGACATATCTTTTGGGATGAACTGTTTATTATGCCTTTTTACCTTGCTCACTTCCCAGAAACTGCCAAAGAACTCTTAATGTATCGTTATCGACGTTTACCACAAGCGAAAATCAATGCACGCGAAGCCGGCTATCAAGGGAGTATGTACCCATGGCAATCTGGTCTAGATGGTACAGAGCAATCGCAAAAACTCCACTTAAATCCAATTAGTGGAAAATGGAAAGAAGATCATAGTCGTTTACAACGTCACGTTTCTTTAGCCGTCGCTTATAACGTTTGGCAGTACTATAATCAAACGGATGATAAAGAATTTATGTTACAGTATGGTTTAGAAATGTTGCTAGAGATTGCTCATTTTTGGCAAAGTACGGTTATCTACAATGAAACAACACATCGTTATTCCATTCCTAGTGTTATGGGACCCGATGAGTTCCATGAAAGTTATCCGGATGCTGAAAAAGGTGGTCTCACCGACAATGCCTATACTAATATGATGGTCGTTTGGCTCTTTGAAACGATCCAATCCTTACAAAACGATTTTAATGAAGCAGATTTTCGTGAACTCTTAATCAAAACGGAAGTTCCTGATGATTTTATTGAACAACTTGAACAAATAAAACAACGCTTAACGCTCGAAATCGATTCCGATGGCGTGATTGCCCAATTTTCTGGTTACTTTGATTTAAAAGAACTCGATTGGGAAGCCTACCGAGAAAAATATGGTAACATTTATCGGATGGATCGTATTTTAAACGCCGAAGGAAAATCAGCTGATACTTACAAAGTTGCTAAACAAGCCGACACTTTAATGATTTTCTATAACTTTGCTAAAGCACAAGTTGATCAAATTTTAAACGACTTAAATTATTCATTACCAAGTGACTATGTTGAAAAAAATCTCGACTACTACTTAAAACGAACATCCCATGGTTCCACATTATCCCGTGTCGTCCACGCACAACTGGCTTCCATGGTAGATCAAGATGACTTTGCTTGGCAATTATTTAAAGAAGCTTTAGGGTCTGATTATCGTGACATTCAAGGCGGCACCACAGCTGAAGGAATTCATGCCGGTGTCATGGCTGCCACACTTTGGATTCCTCTTAGTACTTTTGCGGGACTTGATTTGCGTCAAAACAAAGTCCAGTTTCAACCAAAATTACCAAAACATTGGGACAGCATTCAATTTTCTTTTTGTTGGAAACAAATTGATTTCCGTGTATCAATGACAAAATCAGCCTTAACGATTACCGCAACACAAGACTGCACGATTGAATTAAACCAACAAACGATTGCACTAACCAAAAACCAAACAACTACACAGACATATTAAGGAGACGTTACTCATGAAAAAAGGATTTATTTTTGATTTAGACGGCGTAATTACCGATACTGCCAAGTTCCATTACTTAGCATGGAAAGATTTGGCAGAGACCATTGACATCGAGATTGATATCGTATTTAATGAACAATTAAAAGGGATTAGTCGAATGGATTCTTTAGAAAGAATTTTGGCCCACGGAAATAAAAGTGATGCTTTTACTTTAAGTGAAAAAGAAGCTTTAGCTCATCAAAAAAACACGCATTATGTTGAACTTCTACAACAACTAACACCCGCCGATTTATTACCGGGAGTAAAAGAATTCTTAACTGCAGCAAAAGAAAAGCAAATTCCATGTGCCATTGCTTCTGCTTCACGAAATGCGCCTTTTATTCTAGAAAAATTAGACGTTGCTGATGAATTCCAAATTGTTGTCGATCCAGCAACCTTGAAAAATGGCAAACCAGACCCTGAGATCTTCTTAAAAGCTGCAGAAATGTTAGGTATTAAGCCCGATGAAGCAATTGGATTTGAGGATGCTCAAGCGGGTCTTGATGGGATTAAAGCAGCAGGTATGTACGCTGTTGGTGTCCTGTCCGGTGAAGAGCTTCATGGTGCCGATATTCTTGTCCATCGTTTAGATGAGTTATCAATTGACACACTTTTAGCAAAATAATCCTTTTATCATTGAAAAAACAACAAGATAAAGAGGGAGCTTATGAACAAATTCAAAGAAATTTTTTTAGATTTAGAACAAAAAATTTTAGCAGGAGAATACCCTTCTCACAGTCTATTACCTAGTGAAAACCAATTAATTCAAATTTATGGTGTTTCACGTGAAACAGTACGTAAAGCTTTAAATTTGTTACGTAACGCTGGTTATATTCAAAAGAAACAAGGCAAAGGATCAATTGTATTAGATGTCAATCGCTTTGAATTTCCAATCTCTGGTTTGACTAGTTTTCGCGAGCTACAAGAAACTCAAAACATCCCAAATGAAACAACTGTGGTTACATTAGAAAAAAAATCGGTCAATGAAAAATTGCAAAAAATTACCGATTGGCCACTAGATACTGAAGTGTGGCATCTTGTTCGCCAACGCAAAATCGATGGACAAGTTGTCTTAGTTGATAAAGACTATTTATTGACAGAAATCATTCCTGAATTACCTGTTGAAAAAGCGAAAGATTCCATTTATGCTTATTTTGAAAATGATTTAGGCTTGGATATTGCATACGCCCGAAAGGAAATTGTTGTTGAGCCGGTTACTAGTGAATTGCGTGAGCTAATGTCTTTAGCTATGACCGATACACATGTAGTGGTGGTTAGAAGTTTGGTTTATTTAGAGGATACTCGCTGTTTCGAATATTCTGAAGCGATTCATCGCCTCGATAAATTCCGCTTTGTTGATTTTGCCAGACGTAAAAAAGTTTAGTCTTTTACACACCAAAAAAGAAGCCCTTGTGGGCTTCTTTTTTGGTTTATTTTGCGTAATCCGTTGCTCTTGTTTCGCGGATAACGGTAACTTTAATGTTTCCTGGGTAGTCGAGTTCGTCCTCAATCTTCTTACGAATATCACGAACTAAACGTACGGCATCTAAATCACTAATTTCAGTTGGTTTAACCATGACACGAACTTCACGTCCGGCTTGAACCGCAAAGCTGTAGTCAACCCCGGCAAAACTATTTGAAATGCTTTCTAAGTTTTGTAGACGTTTAATATAGTTTTCAAGTGACTCACTACGCGCTCCTGGGCGAGCAGCAGATAGAGCATCGGCAGCTGCAACCAAGACTGAAATAATTGATGTCGGTTCCGTATCTCCGTGGTGAGATGCGATAGCATTAATTACCGTTTTATTTTCTTTGTATTTCGCTGCAAGTTCTGCACCAATTTGAACGTGAGAACCTTCAACTTCATGATCAAGCGCTTTTCCAATGTCGTGTAATAAACCTGCTCGTTTGGCTAATGCGACGTCTTCTCCTAACTCAGCGGCTAAGACACCCGTTAAGCGTGCAACTTCCAGTGAGTGTTTTAAAACATTTTGACCATAACTTGTTCTAAAGCGTAAACGACCTAATATTTTGATTAAATCCGGATGTAGCGTATGAGCGCCTACTTCAAAGGCTGCTTGTTCACCATACTCACGAATCCGTTCATCCATTTCCTTACGAGATTTTTCAACGGTTTCTTCAATCCGAGCTGGATGAATCCGTCCATCTTGGATTAATTTTTCCAAAGTCATTCGAGCAATCTCACGACGAATTGGATCAAATCCCGATAAAACGACTGCTTCTGGTGTATCATCAATAATTAAATCAATACCTGTTAATGTTTCTAGTGTACGAATGTTACGTCCTTCTCGACCAATAATGCGACCTTTCATCTCATCATTTGGTAAAGTGACCACCGAAACGGTTGTTTCAGAAACTTGATCGGCTGCACTACGTTGAATCGCTAATGAAAGTAAGTTTTTCGCTTTACGATCCGCTTCTTCCTTCGCTTTTCTTTCAGATTCTTTCACCATTAATGTTAACTCATGACTCAATTCTTCTTCTGTTTCTTTCATGATGATTGCTTTGGCTTCATCTTTTGATAAAGCAGCGATTCTTGCTAATTCTTTTGCTTGTTCTTCAATTAAGATGGCTACTTCTTTTTCTCGCTCATCAATTAATTGCTGTTGGTCACCTAATTTGGCTTCTTTTCCAACTAGTGTTTGTTCACGTTTATCTAAAGAATCATCTTTTCGATCTAGTAATTGTTCTTTTTGTAGTAAGCGATTTTCTTGTGCTTTTAATTCAATTCGACTTTCCTTCAACTCACTTTCAATTTCTGAACGATACTTCTGATTTTCTTCTTTAGCTTCTAGTAACGCTTCTTTTCTTAAAGTTTCTGCATCTTTTTCTGCCGTGTTAACAATTGCTTCCGCTGTTTTGTTTGCGACTAATAGCTCTTGTTCTCTACGTGCTTTTTCCTTTTTTGCATACATTAACCCTAAACCTAGACCGACAGCTAAACCGACGATAGCGAGGAGAATATTCAATCCCATTGGTGATTCACCTCCATACTATCTTCTTTTATTTTTTAAACTTTTTGTAGTTTTCTGATAAACCAAAAAATAATCAATTATCAATATGCCTACTTGCATATGTGTGTAAGACACAATTTTATTCTAATGTTTATCCTAGTAAGTGTCAACTTAAAAAAGGCGTAACCTTGTCTTTTAGCCAATGCGAGCCTTTACTTAGGTAAATACTTGAAAGAAAGAGCCGTAGCAATTTCTGCACGACTCTTTACAAGTTATTATTATTCTTTGTCTTCGAAATTCAATTCTTCTTGAACCTCTTCTTCAACTAGTGTCTCACCTGTTCCGATACCGTAAGCATCACGAACTCGTGCAGAAACTTCAGCAACCATTTCTGGATGTTCTTTCATATAATTCTTAACGTTCTCACGACCTTGGCCGATACGATCGTCTTTATATGAGTACCAAGCACCGCTCTTGTCAATAATATCCTTTTCAGCAGCCATATCAAGTAATTCCCCAACTTGAGAAATTCCTTCACCATACATAATATCAACTTCCGCGATTTTAAATGGTGGTGCAACTTTGTTTTTAACGACTTTAATTTTTGTACGGTTACCGACAATATCCGTACCTGATTTTAATTGCTCTGAACGACGGACTTCTAGACGAACCGTTGCGTAGAATTTTAATGCACGTCCACCTGGTGTTACTTCTGGATTTCCAAACATTACACCAACTTTTTCACGAATTTGGTTGATGAAAATAGCAATTGTCTTCGTTTTATTGATTGTTCCAGATAATTTACGCAATGCTTGCGACATTAGGCGTGCTTGTAAACCAACGTGAGATGCTCCCATTTCGCCATCAATCTCTGCGCGTGGCACTAAAGCTGCGACCGAGTCAATAACAATAATATCAACGGCACCACTTGAAACTAAAGCATCGGCAATTTCTAAGCCTTGTTCACCAGTGTCTGGTTGTGATAATAGTAATTCATCGATGTTAACTCCTAATTTTTCAGCATAAAGTGGATCTAATGCGTGCTCAGCATCAATAAAAGCTGCTGTTCCACCATTTTTTTGTACTTCTGCCACAGCATGCAGTGCGACAGTTGTTTTACCTGAACTTTCAGGTCCATAAACTTCAATAATACGCCCTCTTGGATACCCACCTACACCTAAGGCAACATCCAATGCTAAAGAACCACTTGGAATTGTTGAAATACGTTGATCCGCTTTTTCTCCTAGTTTCATGACTGAGCCTTTACCAAAGCTTTTCTCAATTTTTTTAAGCGCTGCATCTAAGGCTGCTTTACGATCATCTGCCACTTAATTTTCCTCCTCATTTAAAACTTCTCATTTATGTTTAATTGTATTGGTTTTATAATTCGTAACCTTATCATAGCTTTTTTTTTTTCAAAAGGCAAGAAAAAACGAACAAACATTCGCCTTTATTTAATTAATTCTCTTCTCAATAACTCAAAGCCAGCCATGACTGCCCGGTTTTGAATCGTTTCACGATTACCGGCGACTTGATAAAAATGACTCGATACACCTTCATTTGAAGCCAGACCTATCCAAAAACTTCCCACAGCTTGTCCCTCTAACTCATCGGGTCCAGCGACACCTGTAAAAGCCAAAGCATAATCTGTTTGAGCAAGTTTACGACTTTGAATCGCCATCGCTTCAACACATTCTTGGCTAACAGTCCCGAATTCTTCAATTAAGGTGTAATCAATTTGTAAAAAATCAATTTTTGTTTGTGCTGAATACGTTACAAAACCACCTGGGAAGACACTAGAGACACCTGAGAGTTCACCCAAGCTTCTTTGAAAAGCACCCGCAGTCAGACTTTCAGCTGCCGTAACACGTTTCCCTTTTTCCTCTAAGAGCGCGACAACAACTTTAACTAAAGAATTATCTTCTCCATAGCCATAGAAATAATTCCCCACACGAGTCTGGATCTTTGTTTCCAAATCATCTAATAATGGTCCAGCCAATTCTTCACTTGTTGTCTTAACTGTTAAGCGTAAAGTGACTTCATTTTCTTTGGCATATGGTGCAATTGTCGGATTTACTTGTGTCGCGATTAGATCAGATAATTCGGTGACTAAGCGTGATTCTCCAATTCCATAAAAACGTAACACACGTGAGTACAATTGGCTTGATTCTTGATAAACTTGTTTTAAAATTGGACGTACCGATTGTACCATCATTGGTTGTAATTCTTTTGGCGGACCCGGTAATAATAAGTATGTTGTTTGACTCTCTTCGGCGGTATAAAAAATGCCTACGGCTAAACCAGTTGGATTTTGTAAAGCTTGACTATTCGTTAAAATCAGCGTTTGTAAGAAGTTGTTTTCTGTTAAAGCCCGATTTTGTTTTTTTCCATAGTCGATTAATTTTTCGTAACCTAAAGGGTCTTGAATCAAACTTTCTCCCACGTGTTCTGCAACAACTTGTTTCGTTAAATCGTCTTCTGTTGGCCCTAATCCGCCACACAAAACAATTAAATCACTTCTTTTTTCAGCAATTTCTAGTTGCCCTTTTAATCGGTCACGATTATCGCCCACCACGCTTTGATAATAGACCTCTATACCTAGATTGGCCAATTCTTTCGATAAAAACGTCGCATTCGTATTCACAATTTGTCCTAATAATATCTCTGTCCCTACTGCTATAATCTCTGCTCGCATTGGCTTTGCTCCTATCATTAAAATACTCTTTTTTTCCTTTATATTTTTTAAAAATAAAAGCAGAAAAAATACGTTAGCGTACTCTTTCTGCTTTTAAAATTACATTGAACCTTTAAACACTTGGGTATTTTTTGCGAAATAGTCCACTCCGGAGTAAACAGTTGCCGCTAAACATACATACAACATGATTTGGTCTAATGGTAAATTAATCATTGTAAATGGCACGTTTTGAATTAACAATAAAATGATTGCTAACATTTGTGTCGCTGTTTTAACTTTTCCAGGCCAAGCTGCTGCCATGACCTCGCCATCTTCGACTAATAACAGTCGTAAACCTGTTACAGCTAATTCACGACAAATAATCACTGCGACAATCCAAGCTGGTGCATAACCTAAACCGACTAGCATGATAAAGGCAGTCATGACTAACATTTTATCAGCTAATGGATCAGCAAACTTTCCAAAATTTGTAACAAGGCCACGCGCACGTGCAATATAGCCATCTAACCAATCGGTAAAACTAGCAACAGCAAAAATAAGCGCTGCAACTAAATGTGTAACCGGCAATTGGACACCTGCCACCGCTAACACACCCCAATCAAAGGGTAAAACTAAAATAATAATAAAAATGGGAATCATCAAAATTCTTAAGACCGTTAATTGATTTGGTAAATTCAATTTTCGTTCTCCTCTCTATTTAAAAACACTTACGACTACTGAGCATACGCCAGTGTCAGATTTAATTCTTTTTGTAACAATTCCGGTGCATCTTTGGCAAAATCAAGTAATTCTTGGTTGAGATGCATTTGGACATTACTACTTGCACCAAAAGTGATTTTTACCGAAGTGACACCTGCTGGTAACTCCACACTTTGTTTTTCTTGCGGTGCTAACGTATATTGTAAAATATAAGCCCCATCTACTTGCACACCGACCCAACACCGATCGTTAAGTCCTGTAAAATCAAGCTGAACCGGTTTTTCAACATTTTCAACTTTAACTTCAGAGACACGTGGTGCGACATGATTAATCGCTATCTTCATTTTAATTTCTTCGCTCGAGCTCGTTGATTCAATCATTTCTGAAGCCGTTGTTGTTTCCTTTACCTCTTTTTCTTCAGTTGATTGTGACGTTGCAGCATTTTGTACTTCAACAGAATTCGGTGTTGCGATAATTGGATTGGCCTTCTTATCTTGAATTGATAAATAACCGACAATAATTAAAATGGTTAACGCAATCAAGGCCATTAAAATCGTTGGTAAGTAATCAAGCCATATCCGACTTTTAGCTGGCCCATGTGTCGTCATTCGTGAACCTTCAACCGTTTCAATTGGTTGTCGGGCTTTCACAGCTGTTGTCGCATCCAGTTCTGTTTCTCCATTAAAGACTGCAATTAGATGCTCTCCATCTTCACCAACTACTTCGGCATATTGCCGTAGAAACGTGCGCACGTAATAATCACCTGGTAACAGATCAAAGGCACCTTTTTCGATTGCTTCTAAATAACGCTTTTGGATTTTGGTTTTTTGTTGCAATTCATCAAGGCTAATATTTTTATTTAATCGGGCTTGCCGAAGTTTATCTCCTATTAAAAGCTCGTTGCCCACTCGTCCATCTTCTCCAGTCTATATCATAAATTTACTTTATTTAGAATACCATAAAAAGCCGTCTTGTAGCGTCTTTTTCTAGAACCTCTAAAAATTTTTAATCTTCTTTTGATAATGGTTCTAGATAAAAACGACTAAAGTTTTCTTTCTTAATAAATTGCTCGCCTGCACGTAGACAATCTTCTAGCTCGATTGCTTGAATGACTGCCGGTAAATCAAATAACGTTAGCTCTCCGAATAAATCTTGGGTAAATTGATTGGCAATATATTCTAAAGAATTCAAGGATTGGAAATATTTTCCTAGCATTTTTTTCTTCAATAAAGCTAAGTTTTCTTCATTCACACCAGGATCTTGTTTAGCATTCAGTAAAATAGCTTCCATTTTTTCGGCGAACAAGTCCGGATTGGTTGTATCAGTTGCAAAATCAGCAAAATGAAAACTACGATCAAAAGAAAAATCAAAACCAAACGTATCGTCAATTACCCCTTCTTGATAAAGGTTCAAATAGTTGTCGCTTGTATTACCTAAGAGCATTTGGAAGTATAGTTGAATCGCAGTTCGAAAGACCAATTGTTCTTTGGCTGTTTCTGGTAAGTCTGCTTCAAACCCGCGAATCCCCACAACTGCTTTGGTCCGGTTAACTGGCATTTGCACAGATGAAAAAGGAATAATATCCGCTGATGTTTCTTCTGGAAATTGGCGAATAATTTCTTGAATCGGGCTGAACGTTTTCGTTGCTTGATTTTCTTTAATCCATGTCATCATTTCATTTGGATCGATATCTCCGACGACAAAAAGTGTCATATTACTTGGATGATAAAACGTTTCATAGCAACGATACAAATCGTCAGCCGTAATTTCCGCAATGCTTTCAATTGTTCCGGCAATATCAATATGAAGTGGGTGTTTAGGATACATATTATTCAAAATACCAAAAAATTGACGCCAATTCGGATCATCTTGATACATTTGAATTTCTTGTCCAATAATACCTTTTTCTTTTTCAACTGTTTCTGGCGTAAAGTAAGGCTCTTGCACAAAATCTAATAATGTTAATAGATTTTCTTTCACTCGATTACTGGCAGAAAATAAATAACTCGTACGCGTAAAGCTCGTAAAAGCATTAGCTGAAGCTCCTTGGTCGCCAAATTTTTGGAAGACGTCGCCTTCTTCTTTTTCAAATAGTTTATGTTCTAAGAAGTGAGCAATACCATCGGGAACACTTTTAAGTTCCTCTCCGGCATAACCAAAAATATTATCAATTGAACCATAATTCGTGCTAAAGAGACCATACGTTTTTTGGAAATCTTTTTTCGGCAAAAGATAAACTTTTAATCCATTTTCCAATACTTCTTCGTACAATGTCTCATTAATTTGTTCATAAATTTTTTTATTCATCGATTTGCTCCCCATTTAAAAAGAAGACGGACTCTAACTGAATTTGTTGTGCGACTATTTGAACTTCTTCTTTCGTCACACTCATAATATTTTCAATTAGTTCTTCTTGATTTTGTTTCGTTTCTGGTAGCCAAACATTTAAATAGGCTGTTTCAATTAAAGCTTGCGGATTATCTAGTGATAATAAATATTGATTTTTCAACATGGCTTTCGTTTTTTGTAACTCTTCCTCTGTTACTTCACCACGGCATAAAGCTTCCAATTGTTCGCGAATCAACGTCATTGCTGCTTGACGATTTTTGCCATCAATTCCGGTTTGAACCGATAGAAATCCTCGGAATGTGTCAATACTACTTGAGGCATAATAAGCTAAACTGGCTTTTTCACGGACATTCATAAAGAGTTTTGAATGTGGGAAACCACCAAATAAACCATTGAACACCATTAACGCGTAACGTTCGGGATCATTATAATAAATATTCGTCGCATAACCTAAATTCAATTTTCCTTGTAAAACATTTTCCGTTAGCGTCGCTTCTTTTACCGTATTTTTTTCTGGTTGACGATAGAACATCTCGAAACTAGCACGTTCGCTCTGAGAAAATGGTAATGCTTTGATTTCCTCTAAAACTGCTTCTTCTGTAACGTCTCCGACTACAAAAAGGTCAATTTGATCTTCTTTTAACATTTTTTCATAAGTTTCAACTAATGTTTGAGCTGTCACTTTTTTTAGTTCCTCAACACGGCCAAAACTTGGTGTCTTTTGATCCTCATCGCCTTCAAAATACAATTCCTGTAATTTTAAAGAAGCTAAACTTTGCTTATCTTCTTCAATACTTTCGATATAAGCAATTAAATTATTTTTTTCTAAATCAAATGTTTGTTGTTCAAATTGCTTGTCGTGAATGTTTGGATAAAATAAAATTTCTTTCAAAAAAGCCACCGCTTCAGCAAAAACGCGGGGTTGATTGATGTATTTTCCGTTAACCACCGTCATTGCTAAGTTCACTTGATGTAAATTACCGCGTTTTCCAACATTTAAACCAAAACTTGCACCATATAAATCTGCCAACTTGGCACTCAATGCGGTTTGTGTTGGATAATTTAAACTGTTCGTTTCTAAAATACTTGTCAACAACGTCCGGCTTGCCGCTTCTTGTCTTGTATGTTTGGCAGAAAAACGCGCGAACAAACGAATCGTTTTATATTTTTCAGTTGGAATGACTGTCAAAGTAATTCCTGGTTGGATTTGAATCGTCATAAAAAAGCTCCCTTTTCTAATTAAAGTTATTCTATAATATTATAGCACAGGAAAAAGACTCCTTCGCTTTTAATGCGCGAAAGAAAAGCATTCTTATTGGAAATAAATTCTAAAGAAGTTTATACTTAAATTAAATTTAAAGAAAGGGGTCTTTTTATGAAAAAATTAGGTAGTGAATTTAAAGAATTTATCATCAAAGGTGACGCGTTAAATCTTGCAATTGGGGTTGTAATTGGAGCAGCATTCACTGGGATTGTGACAAGTGTCGTTGAAAACTTTATTACACCTTTAATTGAGTTGTTCATCTCATTATTTGTCGATCGCGGTGGCGATATGGAAGGTGCCTTAAAAGTACTGAATGTGAGAATTAATGGGGTCGACTTCAATTTCAGTATCATTATTAGTGCTATTATTACATTCCTTATCACTGGTTTTGTTTTATTCCTTGTCGTTAAATCCGTTAACCACGCAAAATCATTGACTGCTAAAACACCAGAAGAAGAAGAGGAAGTAACCTTCACAAGTGAAGATTACTTAAGAGAAATTCGCGATTTGTTACAAGAAAAATCCGATAAAAATATTTAATCAATAAAACGACTATCCGCCACTGTCAATTGTGGAAGATAGTCGTTTTTTCTTAAATCATCACTGTAATCGCTGCAGCTAGTAAAATAAATACTAAGCCCGCCATCGTTACAAGCATTTCTTTTTTCGTTTTTTTCTGTTTTAAAATAAAAATACCTGTTAGTGTTGCCAAAACAACTGATGTTTGTGACAAGATAAAACCTGTTGCTAATCCATTCATATCTGGTTGAGCCGAAATTAGATAAGTTAAGGCTGCAAAAGCAAAGAAAAATCCCGAAATAATTTGCTTGTACGAAACTACTTCAAATAATGCAAAGCTTTCTTGCTTTCTAACTCTTAAAACAATCGCATAGATAACTGCGACCAACACCATCCCAATTGCTTGTGGCAAGAAAGATTGCGCTCCATCAATCGTTGTTGCTTGTGGAGCAGCAGAATATGCCCAATAACCAATTTCTCCAATAGCTAACATAATAACGGCTTTTCTCAAAAGTTGGCTACTTTCTTGTGTTTTTTTCTCTGTCCAAACAGTCATCCAAGCACCTAAAACGATTAGAGCTAAAGCGAATCCGCCAAAAACTTTCGCCGTTGTCCCCGGCCAATTCCCTAATGCTATGACACCCCATAAAGAAGCCCCTAATAATTGAAATGCTGTTGTGATAGGCATCGCTCTGGAAGAGCCTACTAACTCAAATGATTTAAAAGTAATAATTTGAGCACTTCCCCAACCAATCCCTGATAAAACAGAAAAAGCTAAGTCTATTCCCGTTGGAAAGGCAATATGATTGATTGTTGAATAAATTAGAGCAAAGATCAATGTTCCTAACGTTGTTCCAACAATTTGATTTACTGGTCGACCACCAATTTTAGAAGCAATTGTTGGGAAAAGACCCCAACCAAGTAATGGACCCAATCCAATTAATAATGCAGTAGTATTCACTTAATTTCCTCCTTCGGTTAAAAAACAACGCCACTTTCTAATAGTATGTTGGCATATGGTGTCATTTCGCCAGTCCGAATGAAAGCATGACAATTACTCAATTCTTGCTTCATTTCACTATGTGGTATAAATACAATTGGCGTATCTATGAATCGCTCTTTAATTTCTTGTAGAATTTTCGGATTTTCCGTTTGAATCTCTTCTGCTAAAAAAATGCGTTGGACTGCTAGTTCTTCTAAGACATTATCCAGTACGTCAATAAAACTGGGTACTCCATTTGAAACAGCCAAATCTATTTTTTCTGTATTCATAGGAACTGGCATGCCCGCATCGCCTATACTCAATTTATCAAAATGCCCCATTTGAGCAATCACTCTTGATATATCTGAATTGATAACTAAACTTTTTTTCATCGTAAAATTCTCCTCTACTTACATAATTTCGTTTCTATACGGAATCGATGGTTGTGCTCCAAAACGTTGAACAGTAATTGAAGAAGCCTTATTACCATAACGAATGGCTGATTCTAAATTACTAAAATCCTTTTTTAGAACGCTACTCATGCTTCCAATAAAAGTATCCCCTGCCGCCGTTGTATCGACAGCTTCAACCTTAAATGCCGGAATCATTCCACTATTATCAGCAGTATGATAATAAGCTCCTTTACTTCCAACCGTAATGATTACAACTTGAATTCCTAACTCATGCAAGACTGTTGCTGCTTGTTCCATACTTACTTCATCCGTAATTTTAATTCCCGTCAAAATCTCTGTTTCCGTTTCATTGGGAATAATGATATCCGTTACTTTTAATAAATCCTGAGGCACTTCTGAAAAAGCTGGAGCCGGATTCAAAATTGTCGTCACGCCGGCTGCCCTTGCTATAGAGAAAGCTTCGATTGTACTCTCAATCGCGCTTTCGAACTGAGCGATTAGAAAATCACTTTGTTCAATCGTTTGTCTATGTTTTTGTACATGGATGGGTGTAAAAGCATTATTTGCTCCCGCGTGAATCATAATACTATTTTCCCCTTCATTATCGACAATGATATAAGCTTGACCTGTGTTTTCATTTTCAAATTCCAAGATACCGGTTACATTAATTTCTTCTTGTTTCAATAATTCAAGCATCACTTGTCCCGCTTCATCATTACCAATTCCTCCGATAAAGTGAGTCTTCGCTTCTGAACGTTTCGCAGCAACAGCTTGATTCGCTCCTTTTCCTCCACCCGATGAAAATATTTCTTTAGTGTGCATTGTTTCTCCCGGTTTTGGCATTTGATTTACTCGAATTGTACGATCCAAGTTAATACTTCCAATGACTGTAATCGTATTCATTTTGCTATCTCCACCTTTTCACAATTTTTAAATAAGATACCAGCTTCTTTTAAAACGTTTTATTAAAACGTTTTAATTGCTTGTCAAAAATATAGCACACCTTGAAAGCTATTTCAAGGGTGCTGTTGAAAGTCGAGTTATTAAATGTACTGGTAATGTTTTTTCTTCCCATTTTTTCTCTGGATATTCAATCCGTTCTAAGAGTAATTCTGCCGCCTGTTGCCCCAATTCAAAGATTGGTTGTGCCACAGTTGTTAATGGGGGAGTCACAAATTCACTCATTTCAGTATTATCATAGCCAACAATACTGTAATCCCTTGGAATTTTTTTTCCTGCTTCTTTTAACCCTAAATAAAGACCAATCGCAATTTCGTCACTCGTAGTAAATATTCCTGTTAAATCTTCTTCTAAAACTCTCCGAGCAGCATCCCGACCAGCCACTTTTGATAATTCACTATAAATGATTCGTGCTTCAGGAAAAATCGATTGAAATCCCGCTAACCGTGTTCGGATATTCATCGACGCCTCTTCCGGCATAAGGATGGCAACTTTTTGGTGTCCTAAATTTGCAAGGTGTTCAGCAGCTAACTGTCCTCCTAAATAGTCTTCAGTCAACACTGCATCGCTAAAACCTTCCGCCTTTTTTTGGTCAAGTACAATAAAAGGCAAAGCTTTCTTACGTAATGTTTCATTAATCATTTGATTAGAAATCGCTGATGTCGCAATAATAAAACCATCTACTCCACGACGACTCAATTCTTCTAAATATTCCATTTCTCGTGTTGCATCCAAATCCGCATTACAAAGCATCATTACATATTTTTCTTGATATAAACTCTTTTCAATTCCACTCAAGAGCATACTAAAAAACGGATTGGTGATATCAGGAAGCAACACTCCGATTGTTTTACTTTTTTTCATAATCATACGCCTTGCAAAGTAATCGGGTTCATAATTTAAGCTTTCTTTAGCCTCCATCACTTTTGCTACTGTTTTGGGACTAAATTTTTCTTGATTGTTATTTAAAATTTGGGAAACCGTTGCAATTGATACCCCTGATTGTTTTGCAACATCTCTAATTGTCACTTTTTTATTTGCCATTTAATTTACCCCTGACTCTAATACTTATTAACTAAGTATTCATACTAGCCTATATTTTATCATCGAAGCAATTTGAAAGGAAGTTATTCTCTTTCCTCAATCTAAAAAAAAGAAGCCTCAGGAAAATCCTGCGCTTCTGATTTCATTATTTACATCAATTCTTCCCCGAAAAACTCAATCTCAACTGTTTTGGTTAAAACATCCGAGTAACTATAAGAAACACGTTCAAAAGAGTTTTCATTAGGATCTAAATCTACTACGAAGACAGACGGATAAGTCTCAGTTAAAATTCCTCGACGCTCTGTCTGACGTTTACGTCCGGTTTGGGCAACTAACATGATTTCGCTCCCAATTCGTCCTTCTAAATCTTTCTTAATCGTCGCTAACGTTGTTGGCATTGCGTTCACCTCACGGGTGTTATCATAACATATTTTACGGAAAATTTCAAGTTTATCATAAATTTATTTTGATTACAATTAGAATTCCCTCATTTTTTTCATATTATTCTTATTTGGTGTAAAACGAATCGATAATTTTTCGACGTGAGCGATTATAAGCACTAAATAAACTTTTACTTAATTCTTCAGTCGGTTTTTCTAAACACAAAGATAACGCTTCCAATTCTAAAGTAGATAAATTATTCTTGCTCTCTTCAAATACTTCTTGGACTAAAATTTGTTGAAGTGGATCTTGAGAATAGCTCGTATACTCACATAAATCTTCAAAGCCATCTGCCACTGTTTGCTCAAAAGAAACAGCGCCAATATTTGATTGGCGCTTATAGGCAAATTCACGTCGGATTAAACTACGAATACGATTTTCAAAAGCTCGTTTAAAAAATGAACCGAGTGAGGCTCCATGGTGTCTTTCAAACACACACAAACAGTCATAAAAAGTAATGAATCCTTCTTGCAGCCAGTCTTGTTCATCTAAATCACGTAAAAAATATTTTTTACGCAAGCCATACACGAGTGGCCAATATTGTCGATACAACTCTTCTAGTGCTTGTTCATCGCCTTGCTTTGCTGCCAAAATCAATTTTTCTTGCATAAAAAACGCCCCTTTTTTCATTGTTTGCTAAAAGGAGCGTAACATGTTCATTTATTAAATTTTCTCATTTAATGGGTCACTTTTTGTCATTTTCTTTTTTTATGACTCAATTCATCCAATTTTCCCTCTAAACGAGCAAGTTGTTCTTGATTCCAAGGTGAATTGCGTCGAAAGTGACTAAAATGGATTTCTTTACGATGGGTCTCAATATTTTTATCATTTTTTTCAACAAGTTTATATAACTCACGTGCTGATGTCCGTAACGCCCCTTGCGAGAAAATAACCCATTGTTCCGCTAAATCACTCGTAGCGACGGTGACTTGAGTGACAATATTGTTGCGCTCACCAGCCAATTTTTCGATATAACTATCGGCTGTCACCCCTTCTTCGGTAAAAATCACTTCGACTTGATGTTTACGATAACTTTGCGTAATTCCTGGCACAAGCTGTGCATCAAAAACGACAATAATTTCAATGCCTTCATATTTTCCGTAACTTGATAATCGTTTTAAAAGTTCTTCACGAGCCTCTTCTAAACGATCTTGATTTTTTAATCGAACGAGTTCTGGCCAAAAGCCAATCATATTATATCCATCCACGATTAATAAATCTTTTTTCATAGGTCACCGAAATTTCTCTGACGGAACACCTCATACATCAATAGGCTCGCTGCAACGGATGCATTTAAACTTTGAACATGACCGGTCATCGGAATCGTTAACATTTCATCGACTTCTTTTTTCAAACCTTCGCTCATGCCACTGCCCTCATTACCAATAATTAAAGCAATCGAGCCTTGAGCATTCCATTTATTGTAAGAAGTCCCTTGCATATCGGTGCCAAAAATCCAAAAACCTTGCTCTTTTAACTCTTTAATCGTTTGACTTAGATTCGTCACACGAGCGACAGGAACATGTTCAACAGCTCCTGTTGATGTTTTAACAACGACTGGTGTAATCCCTACAGAACGGTGTTTGGGAATAATAATTCCGTCAACACCTGAAGCATCTGCGGTTCGTAAAATTGATCCAAAATTATGTGGATCAGCTAAACGATCTAAAATCAGATAAAATGGATTTTCTTTTTTCTGTGCTAGTAAATCAGCTAGTGATAAATAATCATACGGTGTGATTGCCAAAACAACACCTTGATGCACAGCGTCTTGTGACATACTATCTAATTTCTGTTTTGGTACCCATTTTACTGGGACAGAAGCCGTTTGTGCTAACTCTTTTAAATCATTGATTTTATCGCCACGTGCATCTTCTAAAATAAATAATTTATTTCCGCGACCTTCTTTAATCGCTTCGGCAACTGCATGGTGCCCAAAGACAAAGTTCTCGGCAATTTCTTCTGCACTTTTATCATGTTTTGAATCTTGTTCTTGATAGGCATCTCGTGCTTTATTTTTTCGTTGAGGGGCTTCGTTTTTATTAAAATGACGTTTTTTCCCATCAAACTTTGGCGTGTTTTTTCTCATTTTAACCATCCTTTCTTTCTAAACTTCGGCGTGTTGAATACACCATTCTATTAGCTCTTCTAAGCGTTCTTTTTGTTCTGTGAGGTGTAAGTATCCCATTAGCGCTTCAAAGCCTGTTGACATGCGATACGTCTTAATATCGGTATTTTTAGCACTAGTTTGGCTTTTACTATTACGCCCACGACGGTAAAAATCTTCTTCTTCTTCGGTTAACATTTTTTCATCTAACATTTTTTGAATTAACATCGCTTGCGCTTTGGCTGAAACATAATGGGTTGCTAAACGATGCAATTGACTTGGTCGTGCTTGTCCCGTAGCCACAAGGTGCTGACGAATATAAATTTCATAAATCGCATCCCCTACATAAGCCAGTGCTAGACCATTTAATTGACGGTAATCTTTCATTTTTCTCTTCTCCAACGGGTTCCTTGTGGTGTATCTTCCAAGACAATCCCCTGTTCTTTAAATAAATCACGAATTTCATCACTACGAGCAAAGTTTCGCTCCGCACGTGCTTGGTTTCTTTCAGCAATCAAAGCTTCGACCTCGGCATCCACGAGTTCTTGTTGGAAATAAATACCAAAAATGCTTAACAGTTCACGATAATCAACTAAAACTTGTTCGATGACCGCACGAGAAACGACTGCTTCTTGCGCATAAATGTTTAACCATTTGGCCATCTCATATAAGATTGTCATACCATTGGCCGCATTAAAGTCATCATCCATCTCGGTTGTAAATTGTGTTAGTGATTGATTCCATTTTTCTAGTAATTCTACATCTTGATCCGTTGTTACTTGACTATCATTTAAACGAAAATCTAGATTTTCATAGGCAATACGTAAACGATTTAAATTCGTCTCGGCTTCTTTAAAGGTTACCTCACTATAACGCAATGGTCGACGATAATGCGTCGTTGCTAAGAAAAAGCGTAACACTTGTGGATCAACTTTTTGAACCATTTCATGAACCGTTACAAAGTTACCTAACGATTTACTCATTTTTTCCTCGTCTTCACCGATGGTTACAAATCCATTGTGCATCCAATAATTGGCAAACGTTTTGCCTGTTTTCGCTTCACTTTGTGCAATTTCATTTTCATGGTGTGGGAATTCTAAATCTTGACCACCACCATGAATATCAATGGTATCCCCTAAATGTTTCGTTGCCATAACTGAACATTCAATATGCCAGCCTGGTCGCCCCGCCCCCCAAGGTGCCTTCCATGAAATTTCACCTGGTTTGGCACTTTTCCATAAAGCAAAATCAAGTGGATCTTCTTTAATTTGTTGTTCGTTACCCATTCTTTGACTGGCACCTGTTTCCAATTCATCGATGGATTGATCACTTAATTGACCATACTTTTCAAACTTACGTGTTCGATAGTAAACATCACCTTGCGAAATATAGGCATAACCTTTTTCAATCAGCGCTTCGATAAATTCAATAATATCTGGAATATGATCCATTACTTTTGGATTAAAACAAGCCGGCTTTACTTCTAGAGCAGCCGTATCTTGATTAAAGGCCTCAATAAATTTTTGGGCAATTTCTGGTGCTGTTTTACCAACTTCTTGAGCGGTACGAATAATTTTATCATCAACATCGGTAAAATTTAAGACGTAATTGACCTTATAACCACGGTATTCTAAGTAACGACGAACCGTATCAAAAGCCACTGCACTACGACCATTACCGATATGAATGTAGTTATAAACTGTTGGACCACAAACATACATCCGAACCTTGCCTTCTTCAATGGGCTTAAATACTTCTTTTTGACGTGTCAGTGTGTTATAAATTTGAATCATCTTTCTTCCCCTTTCAACGGATTTGCAACGAAAAAGCGCCTTTCAAATAAGTTCCCTTATTCAAAAGACGCGTGCTTGGCGTGGTTCCACTTTTTTTCACAGAAAAATGTTTCTGCCTTTAACGCGTAACGTGCTTTTTCGTCTTTAGTTTTCACTAAAGCCACTCCCAGGTGCATTTCCTGTTTCTTTTTAATTGCTCTCAGCGGCCGCAATCTTCCTAAAAAAAAGAAATCAGTACTTCGTCTGTTCAATGTGTTTGTTTTATAAGACTTGATTTAAATGTGCTAACGCTTTTTCTTTTCCTAATAATTCAACCGTCTCTGGTAATTCTGGTCCATGTGTTTGACCTGAAACAGCGACACGAATTGGCATAAATAAGTTTTTACCTTTCACGCCAGTTTCTTTTTGAACAGCTTTAATCGCTGTTTTAACCGTTGCGGCTTCAACAACATCCATCGCTTCAAGTTGTGTTTTAAAAGCTGCTAAAACCGTTGGAACAGTTTCGCCTGCTAAGACTTCTTTAGCTGCTTCATCTAAAACAGGATGTTCTGCAAAGAATAAGCTTGATAGTTCTGTAATTTGAGCAGCAAAACTCATTTGTGGTTGGTATAAAGCCACAATTCGCTCAAACCATGCCTGTTTTTCGGCTGACAATTCAGCTTCCAATAAGCCCTCTTTTACAAGGTAAGGTAAGCACATTTCTGTTAATTGCGCTAATTCCATTTGTTTAATGTAATGGTTATTAATCCATTCTAATTTTTTACTATCAAAAGCTGCTGGTGATTTGCTTAAACGATTCGTATCAAACATTTTAATAAATTCTTCTTGCGAGAAGATTTCATCTTCCCCAACCGGTGACCAACCTAATAATGAAATAAAGTTGAACATCGCTTCTGGTAAATAACCAAGGTCACGATATTGTTCGATAAATTGTAAAATCGATTCATCACGTTTACTTAATTTTTTACCTGTTTCAGAATTGATAATTAGCGTCATATGACCAAATTCAGGGTAATTCCAGCCAAATGCTTCATAAATCATCATTTGTTTCGGTGTATTAGCGATATGATCATCCCCACGTAAAACGTGAGTAATTTTCATTTCGTGGTCATCAACCGTTACCGCAAAGTTATACGTTGGCATTCCATCACGTTTTAAAATAACAAAATCGCCACCGACATTGTCTGATTCAAAAACAATTTCACCTTTTACAAGGTCATTAAAACGGTATTCTACATTACGTGGTACGCGGAAGCGAATCACTGATTCCAGTCCTGCTGCTTCTTTAGCCGCTTGTTCTTCAACAGATAAATGGGCACACTTTCCACTGTAACGAGGAATTTCGCCCCGGCTACGTTGTGCTTCTCTTTCTGCTTCTAATTCTTCCTCTGTACAGTAACATTTATACGCACGATTGCTTGCTAATAATTGATCGATTAATGGCAAGTAAATTTCTTTTCTTTCTGATTGGCGATAAGGACCGTAAGCGCCTGGCTTATCTGGTGATTCGTCCCAATCAATGCCTAACCACGTTAAGTTTTCTAATTGGCTTTCTTCTCCATGGTCAATGTTACGTTTTTGGTCCGTATCTTCAATTCGAATAATAAACTCACCGTCGTGATGACGTGCAAATAAATAATTAAATAAAGCTGTTCGAGCATTTCCAATATGTAAATGCCCTGTTGGACTTGGTGCATAGCGCACGCGAATTTTTGTCATGTTCTTCATCCCTTTTATATAGGCTATTTTAGTCATCCGTTTATTTGAACAACTACTTGTCTAGAATTGTACATTTTATAAGAAGATTAGTAAAGTCTCGCTCATGATAAATCGACTTATTTGCCTTTTAATTCCTCTTCTTCCGATTTGGTAATCCCTCGGCGTGAATGTGATGGACGAGCAAAAATCATTCGACCTGCTGCCGTTTGTAAGGCACTTGTGACAACAACTGTTAATTTCTCATTCATATAGTGCTGACCATCTTCGACAACAATCATCGTACCATCATCTAGGTAGGCGACTCCTTGTTGACGTTCCGTTCCTGCTTTTACTACAACGACTTCCATCGTTTCACCTGGAATCACAACCGGTTTGACTGCATTGGCTAGTTCATTAATGTTTAAGACTGGGACATTTTGGAACTCGGCAACTTTGTTTAAATTATAATCATTCGTTACAACAACACCGTCGAGTAGTTTCGCTAATTTCAATAATTTACTATCAACTTCTGTAATTTCTTCAAAGTCACCTTCATACATTTCAACCGAGATGCCTTCTTCTTTTTGTAAGGAGTTCAAAATATCTAAACCACGACGACCACGTACTCGTTTTAAGTTATCACCCGAATCAGCGATATATTGTAATTCATAAAGGACAAAATTAGGAATTAAAATCGTTCCTTCTAAAAATCCTGTCTTAGCAATATCATAAATCCGGCCATCAATAATCACACTTGTATCTAAAATTTTATATTTATGAAAGTAATCATCAACTTTGCGCTCTAATATTTGTTGTTCATTTTGTTGCTCTTGTTTTTTATTTTTAGAGCTGAAAATTTTCATCCACTCTTCAACTCTTGTTGTCCCCATTTGAAAACCCAAATAACCAAAAAGCAACATTAAAATGACGGGAACAACACTATTTACAAAAGGCAAGTTCCAAGCGAAGAATGGAATCGAAATGATAACCCCTATTAATAGTCCGATAAGTGAACCGATTGCGCCAAATAAAATGAACGATAAACTCAATTCACCCAGCGCTTTCTCAATTTTTTTAATACCTGCTGAAATATAGTTCACGATTAATAACGAGAATAAAAAGAAAATAATTGCACCTAACAAACTGTTCGTTACTGTATTATTCAGCCACTGATTTGATTCATAACCCATTGCTGTCCAGGCAGCAGGCAATAATGAAATACCCAAGCTCGCGCCAGCTAAAATTAACAATGCGCGAATAATTCTTTTTTGCATAACCTAACCTCCTATTTTTTTGTTTTTTTTATTTATCTTTGTTCCTTAAGACTATCGGTAGAAGCAAATCTGGAACTTGCTTTCCAGATAATTACTTATAGTTCATCCTTAAACAATTTCTGTACAACCTCTAGATTAAACGGTGTACAGGAAGTAGTGATTCGGTAATAAGCCTGAATCTTTTCAAAAGTAAAAAAAACTTTTGAACGATTCTTTACTTATTACTCATCACTGGACACTTCCTGTACGACCTCTAGTTTAAACGGCATGTTTTGTGCTGGATCTCGGAGATAAGCTGACTTTCGAACAAAATCAAAAAACGATTTTTTCGTAAGCTTGTTTATCTCTCGATCCAGACCGCACAAAAAATAGCCTCTTTTACAAACGGTGTACAGGAAGTAGTGATTCGGTAATAAGCCTGAATCTTTTCAAAAGTAAAAAAAAACTTTTGAACGATTCTTTGCTTATTACTCATCACTGGACACTTCCTGTACGACCTCTAGTTTAAACGGCATGTTTTGTGCTGGATCTCGGAGATAAGCTGACTTTCGAAGAAAATCAAAAAACGATTTTTTCGTAAGTTTGCTTATCTCTCGATCCAGACCGCACAAAAAATAGCCTCTTTTACTTAAATACTTTTCTTAGTGCTTCTTCTAGTGTTGCAACAGGGATGACTTCGATATTTTTTGGTGGTGTCCAGTTGGCGAGATTGTTTTTTGGTACGTAAACTTTTTTGAATCCTAGTTTTTGGACTTCTTTGACTCGTTGTTCAATTGATGTCACTCGTCGAATCTCACCCGTCAAACCAATTTCACCAATAAAACATTCTGTTGGACTCGTACCTTTTTCGTAATAACTCGATGCCAAACTAATCGCCAAAGCTAAATCAATTGCGGGTTCATTCAATTTCACACCGCCGGCAGCTTTTAAATATGCATCTTGGTTTTGTAATAATAAACCGGCACGTTTTTCAAGCACGGCCATAATTAAGGAAACTCGATTAAAATCAAGTCCCGTTGTGGTTCGTTTGGCATTTCCAAACATTGTTGGAGTTACTAACGCTTGAATCTCGACTAAAATTGGGCGCGTGCCTTCCATTGCCACAACAATCGCCGAACCTGTTGCACCAGCTAAGCGCTCTTCTAAAAAGACTTGTGAAGGATTCGCAACTTCATGTAGACCGCCTTCACGCATTTCAAAAATACCAATTTCATTGGTTGAACCAAAACGATTTTTAACTGCCCTTAAAATCCGGAAGCTTTGATGTTGTTCTCCTTCAAAATATAAAACGGTATCCACCATGTGTTCTAACATTCTTGGACCAGCAATCGATCCTTCTTTCGTCACATGACCAACAATAAAAATTGCGATGCCATTTGTCTTCGCAATTTTTAATAACTCAGCCGTCGTCTCGCGAACTTGACTGACACTACCGGCTACACTGCTCACGTCTGGCTGTGTCATGGTTTGAATCGAGTCAATGATGACGTAACTTGGTTCTAACGATTCAATCGCTTTATGAATATCTTGCATGTCTGTCTCGGCATACAAATAAAATTCGTCTCTCGTCGCACCTAAGCGCTCGGCACGCATTTTAATTTGTTCGGCACTCTCCTCGCCAGAAACATAAAGTACTTTGCCACCTGTCGCAGCTAGTTGTTGCGAAACTTGTAGTAAGAGGGTTGATTTACCAATTCCTGGATCGCCACCAAGTAAAACCATCGAACCTGGGACAACCCCACCACCTAAGACCCGGTTGAGTTCATCTATTTTCGTTTTAACACGGGGCTCCTTACGAGCAACAACTTCATTTAAACGCATCGGCTGCATTTTTTTACCTGTTAGCGTTGTCCGACTACGGCGATCGGTTGTATCTTGTATTTTTTCTTCAACTAGTGAGTTCCAACTATTACAATTTGGACATTTTCCCAAATAACGTGGTGAAATGTAACCACAATGTTGACACTCAAATTGTGTTTTTGCTTTTTTTGCCAATATTGTCCTCCTACTTTTTAAATGACATCCGAAGAACCGAAACCACCTGTTCGTTCAGTTAAACTTTGATCTTGATCGGCTTTTAAAAACGGTAAGAAAATTCCTTGTCCGATTTTCTCCCCTTTTTTAATTGTTAAATCAGTCAAACCAAAGTTTGTAAACTGAAACATAATATGTCCTTCGTTTCCTGGATTATCGTAATAATCGCTATCAATAACTCCAATACCGTTTGATAAAACCAAAAAACGTTTTAATGGATTACTCGAGCGATTGGCTAATTGTAAAAATTCTTCTTCACCCATATAAGCTTTAATTCCGGTTGGTACAAGGACCGGTTTAATTTTTTTTGCGACTTGTTGATCGGTACCTACTCGACGACTTAACCACTGTTTCCAAATACTTGGAATCGTTACATCTGCAGCTGCTTCAAAATCATAACCCGCTGCTTGATGGGTTGCTCTTTGAGGAATATTAATTCCTTGTCCTTCATAACTTGTAATTACTTCAAATCCACGTATTTTCATGTTCATCCTCCAAAAAATGCTATTCTTATTTTAACATATTTTCCCTAAAAGGTAGAATTAGAATCAAAATTGTTCGGTTCTTTACAAATTTTTAGATAATTCAAACATCTGGCGAATAAAACATGACGAAATCACATTTTACGAGTACAATAGGACAAAGTCTTGAAATCCATTATTAAATATGAGGTGAAGAAATGCGTCAATCGTTAAAAAATGCAAAACGTTTAGTTATAAAAGTCGGAACAAGTTCACTGATTCATCCAAACGGTACGATTAATCTATCGGCTGTTGATGAGTTGGCTTTTGTTTTAACAGACTTAAAAAACCAAGGAAAAGAAGTCATTTTAGTTTCATCCGGTGCGATCGGTGTCGGTATGCATCAGTTGAATTTAGCGAAACGACCCACCTCAATTCCTGAACAACAAGCGGTGGCCGCTGTGGGCCAAGCTGCTTTAATGAACATTTATGCGCAACGCTTTATGAGCTATAGTCAACAAACTGCACAAATTCTGCTAACACGCGATGTTATCGAATACCCTGAAAGCCGTAAAAACGTTATTAATACCTTAGAGCAATTGCTTGATATGGGAATTATTCCAATTATTAATGAAAATGATACCGTTGCAATTGATGAACTGGACCATTCAACCAAATTTGGTGATAACGACCAACTTTCTGCCATTGTGTCGCAGTTAATTCAATCTGAAGTACTGATTATGCTTTCTGATATTGACGGGTTTTACTCGGCTAATCCAACAACGAATCCTAGTGCCACTTTATATTCACAGATTCATGAAATTAACGATGAATTAATGGCCCAAGGAACCGGACCAGGGAGTGCTTTTGGGACGGGGGGCATGAGTAGTAAATTGAAAGCTGCCAAGCGAATTTTCTCATTCGATAGTAGCATGGTCCTTGCAAACGGTAAACGACCAAAAATTATTTTTGATATTTTAAATGGTGATGACATTGGTACGTTCTTTAAAAAGGAGGAAAATTAATGAGTGATTTAGTTTTATTTGGACAACAGGCGAAAGCTGCAAGTCAAAAACTCGCCCTTTTAGATACGACACATAAGAATCAACTACTTGAAAAAATGGCTGACGCGATTGAAAAAAATAGTCAACTTATTTTAAATGCTAATGCTAAAGATCTTGCAAAAGCTAAAGAAAATGGCATTACCGATGCCCTACTTGACCGTTTACGACTGACTAAAGAGCGGGTTATAGAAATGGCTGAGGGAATGCGCCAAGTAGCCACACTACCTGATCCAATTGGAGAAGTTGAAAAAATGTGGAAAAATGCGGATGGTCTAATGATTGGCCAACAACGCGTACCGCTGGGCGTGATTGGAATTATTTATGAATCCCGTCCAAACGTTACGACCGATGCAGCAAGTCTGTGTTTTAAAACCGGAAACGCGGTTATTTTACGTGGTGGAAAAGAAGCAATTCATTCAAATCAACAGCTTGTAAAAATTTTACAAGAAACATTAGAAGCCAATCACTTTGATTCCTTTGCCATTCAATTAATTGCGGACCCTTCTTATGAGGTTGCCAATGAATTTATGCGCCTAAATGACTACCTAGACGTCTTAATTCCTCGCGGTGGTGCCGGCCTAATTCGTCGCGTCAAAGAATCAGCGACTGTGCCTGTCATTGAAACCGGAACGGGCAACAATCATATTTATATTGATGAAGATATTGATTTACAAATGGCATTAGATATTACGTTTAATGCTAAAGTTCAACGTCCTTCTGTCTGTAATGCAGTCGAAACCATTTTAGTTCATGAAGCAGTAGCCCCTGTTTTCTTATCTGAACTTGAAAAATTACTCGTACCAGAAGGTGTTCAACTTTTTGCTGATAAACAAGCCAAAGCTTATTTAAAATCGGCTGAACTCGCGACTGAACTTGATTGGGAAACTGAATATTTAGATTTAATGTTAGCTATTAAAGTCGTTCATTCTCTAGATGAAGCAATGGAACATATTCGTCATTATGGGACCAAACATTCCGAAGCAATTGTCACAAATAATTATTTTGCGACACAACGTTTCTTAAACGAAGTGGACGCTGCCGCAGTTTACGTCAATGCGTCGACTCGTTTTACTGATGGTTTCATGTTTGGTTTTGGTGCTGAAATTGGAATTTCTACGCAAAAACTGCATGCGCGCGGTCCAATGGGCTTAAATGAATTAACTTCTACGAAATACATTGTTTATGGCAATGGACAAGTAAGAAAATAAGAAAAAACTTGTCTCGAAAATCACTATCGATTTTCGAGACAAGTTTCTTTTTTATCCTAACGCTACGTCTAACATCATCATAATAATGAAGCCTAACATCGTACCAAAAACACCAAAATGGCGATGTCCTTCATTCGTCATCCGAGCTTCTGGGATTAATTCTTCTACTACAACATAAATCATCGCACCAGCTGCAAACGCTAACGCATAAGGTAAAATGGGTGTCATTCTAACGACAAGCAAAGCGCCAAGAACTCCTGCAATAGGTTCAACTAAACCTGAAGCTTGTCCATGGAAAAAAGCTTTTCCTCGACTCAGACCTTCTTGTTGTAAAGGAATCGAAACAGCTGCTCCTTCTGGGAAATTTTGAATCCCAATCCCTATTGCTAGTGATAGCGCCCCTAAAACGGCCACTCGTGGGTCATCTGCACTTGCAGCTGCACCGAAAGCCACACCGACTGCTAACCCTTCTGGAATGTTATGCAAAGTAATGGAAAAAACTAATAATGCCGTCCGTTTAAAGTGACTAGGAATTCCTTCTTCTTTTTGATTGGGTCCGAAATGAATATGCGGTAAAATTTTATCCGCTGCATACAAGAAAAGCCCACCCAATCCAAAACCAATACTAACTACAAGCCATGAAATACTACCATTTTCCTCTGCTTTAGCAATCGCTGGATCAAGCAGTGACCAAAAACTCGCAGCAATCATCACACCTGAAGCAAAACCAAGCATCAAACTTAGAACGTTGCGATTAATTTTTTTAAAGAAAAAAACCAATCCAGCTCCTAATGCCGTCATAAAATAAGTAAAAGCAGTACCAACTAGCGCCTGTTGCCACGGTGCTAGTTCCATTATCCAATCAACCATCTGATCTCTTCCCTCCCAAAGTAACATTGACTATTTAATACTTGTATCATATCACATTTATTGCTTGTCGTGAAATATTTTTAGGCTTGCCGAATCTTTTGTAAAAATAAGAGGTCTTCTAGTGATATACTTGATAATTCTAACTATTCCTACTATAATGCATAGAGACCTTTGTCAATAAAAATTAAAGTGAGGAAAAGAATTGATTACAGTAAGTGATGTTAGTTTGCATTTTTCAGATCGCAAACTTTTTGATGATGTAAATATTAAATTTACCCCTGGAAATTGTTATGGTTTGATCGGTGCAAATGGAGCTGGTAAATCAACTTTCTTAAAAATTTTATCTGGTGAAATTTCGCCTTCAACAGGAAATGTTACATTGGGTCCTGATGAACGTTTAGCCATTTTAAAACAAAACCATTTTGACTATGAAGAATTTAGTGTCCTTGAGACAGTTATTATGGGACATAAACGTCTATATGACGTCATGAAAGAAAAAGATGCCATTTATATGAAAGAAGACTTCAGCGATGAAGACGGCATTCGTGCTGCTGAGCTTGAAGGCGAATTTGCAGAACTTGATGGTTGGGAAGCAGAACCCCAAGCAGCAATGTTGTTGCAAGGATTAAATCTATCTGAAGATTTACACCACCTACAAATGAGTGAGTTAAATGCCGGCCAAAAAGTTAAAGTTTTACTTGCCCAAGCACTATTTGGTAAACCTGACGTGCTTTTACTTGATGAGCCGACCAACGGATTGGATATTCAATCGATTGCTTGGTTAGAAGAATTTTTAATTAACTTTGAAAATACCGTGATTGTCGTTTCCCATGACCGTCACTTCTTAAACAAAGTATGTACACACATGGCTGACCTAGACTTCGGGAAAATCCAACTATTTGTTGGGAACTACGATTTCTGGTTAGAATCAAGCCAATTAGCTGCTCGTTTACAGTCACAACAAAATGCTAAAAAAGAAGAACAAATTAAAGAGTTACAAGACTTTATCGCACGTTTTAGTGCCAATGCTTCAAAATCCAAACAAGCAACATCACGTAAGAAAATGTTAGATAAGATTACTTTAGACGATATTAAACCATCTTCTCGCCGTTACCCATTCGTTGGTTTTAAACCAGAACGTGAAATTGGAAATGACGTCGTGCAAGTTGACAATGTTAGTGTAACAATCGATGGAAAGAAAATCCTCGATAAAATTTCATTTACTTTAGGTCGCGAAGATAAAGTTGCCTTCTTAGCAAATGATGATATTACTACAACGACGTTATTTAAAGTCTTGATGGGTGAAATTACGCCAGACGAAGGTACTGTTCGTTGGGGTGTAACAACTAGCCAATCTTACTTACCAAAAGACCCTAGTGCGGAATTTGATAATGAATTAACCATTGTCGACTGGTTACGTCAATATGCCAATAAAGAAGAAGATGACAACACGTTCTTACGTAGCTTCTTAGGACGCATGTTATTTTCTGGCGATGAAGTAATGAAAAAAGTTAAGGTTTTGTCTGGGGGCGAAAAAGTTCGTTGTATGTTATCTAAAAACATGCTTTCTAAAGCCAATGTACTCGTTTTAGACGATCCAACAAACCATTTAGACCTTGAATCAATTACCGCCTTAAACGATGGTTTAATCGCGTTCAACGGTGTTTTACTCTTTGCTTCCCATGACCATCAGTTTATTCAAACAATTGCTAATCGCATTATCACTGTTTCAAATAATGGACTAGTCGATCGTGCCGATACAACTTACGATGAATTCTTAGAAAACCAAGATGTACAAGCTCGTGTTGCAGCCCTGTACAACTAAACGAAACAATCAAAAACACGTTAGCCAGTACAAAAGGCTAACGTGTTTTTTTACTCTATCTAGGGAAGGAAATGATACTCTAACCAAATTCTTCTCTTGGTGAAAGGGAGGAAAATTTGTTGTATTCTTTAATAAATAATAACTCGACCGTTCCACGTGCCCCGCTACGGTTTTTCTCGATGATAACTTCAATCACGTTGTCATTTTTTGGTTCTTCACGATCTTCGTCTTCGCCGCCTTCTCGTTCATAATAGTCATCACGATATAAGAAGGCTACAATATCCGCATCTTGCTCAATCGAACCAGATTCACGGATATCACTTAAAACAGGCCGCTTATCTTGTCGTTGCTCCACTCCACGCGAGAGCTGTGACAAAGCAATTACAGGTACTTTTAATTCCTTTGCTAATTTTTTTAATTGACGCGAAATTTCAGAAACTTCTTGCTGACGATTCTCACGACCGGTTCCCTCAATTAATTGCAGATAATCAATTAAAATTAACCCCAATCCGCCTTGCTCCTGAGCTAATTTTCGACACCTCGCACGAATTTCAGAAATTTTAATTCCGGCAGTATCATCAATAAAAATATTCGCTCGAGATAAACTTCCCATCGCAACAATTAAGTTGCGCCATTCTTCTTCATTCAACTGACCGGTTCTAAGATGACTTGCCTCAATCGATCCTTCCGCACAAAGCATCCGGTTAACTAATGATTCCGCCCCCATCTCTAAACTAAAAATGGCGACTGATTGATCCGTTTTCGTTCCAACATTTTGTGCAATATTTAAAGCAAAGGCTGTTTTACCCACGGCTGGACGAGCCGCTAAAATAATGAGCTCTTCTTTTTGTAGACCAGCTGTCATCTTATCTAGTGCTTGATAACCAGTTGGTAAACCAGTAATCTCTTCATTGTTTTGTGCCAGACGATCGATGGTTTCAATCGTATTATTTAAAACATCAGCAATTGATTGGAAACCTGTACTATTTCGTTTTTCGGATACTTCTAAAATGCTTCTTTCTGCTTCATCAACAATATTTTGAACGTCATCGCCTTGTTCAAAACTTTTTGTCACAATTTGATTAGCCGTTTGAATTAACTGACGTAAAACAAATTTATCGTCAACTATTTTTGCGTAATACGCAACACTCGCTGAAGAAGGCGTTGCCTGGCTTAGCTCGACTAAATAACTAATCCCTCCTACATCTTCTAAAGAGTTGCTACGTTCAATTTCAGACTTCAATGTAATCACATCAATTGCTTCACTACGATCATTTAGTTGAACCATACTTTGAAAAATAATTTGATGGCTACGACGATAGAAAGACCGAGAATCGATGATTTCCATTGCATCAATCAATGTGTCACTATCAAGAAAAATCGCACCTAATACGGCTTGTTCTGCTTCTATATCTTGCGGCGGTATCTTATCTTGCCAAACTTCATTCATGCTTTTCGCTCCTAATCGATTCATTCCTTACTATTCTACTAAAAATCATGTCAAATCACAATTGACAACAAAATAAGATTTCTTTAACTCTCGCATTTGAGAAAAGTACAGACAACTAAAAGAGATAGCTCAAACGTTCAAAATGCTTGCACACCAACGTTTAGCTATCTCCTTGAATTATCTTTTATGGGCTGTGAGGGGCTCGAACCCGCGACCCGATGATTAAGAGTCATCTGCTCTACCAACTGAGCTAACAACCCATTCCTAATAACTCTATGGTAACGCTGATTGATTTGAAAATCAAGTTTTTTTCAAAAAAAGAAGCGAACGTTTTTTTGGACGTTCGCTCAATGTTTGGCTAATAAAAAATTAACCTTCGATTACTTTAACTTTGATTTTTGCTGTTACTTCGTGGTGGAGTTTAGCTGGAACTTCCATTGTTCCTAAACCACGAATCGGTTGTTTCAAATCTAACTTACGTTTATCTACTTTGATCTTATATTGTTTCTCTAAAGCGTCAGTAATTTGTTTTGAAGGAATCGAACCAAACAAACGTCCATCTTCACCGGCTTTTGCTTTAATTTCAACGATGGTGTCTTCGGCTTCGATTATTTCTTTTAGATTTTTTGATTCTTGTAAGATTTCAGCATCTTGTTTCGCTTTTGCTTTTTTCTTACCAGCAACTTCTGCTAGACTTTCTTTCGTTGCTTCTTTTGCTAATTTGTTTTTGATTAAGTAATTTTGCGCGTAGCCTGAAGGGACTTCTTTTACTTCGCCTTTTTTACCTTTACCTTTAACGTCTTCTAAAAAAATAACTTTCATATAATCGCTCCTTTTTCTTTTGTAAGCTTCTGTCTCTTATTAAAAACTATTTTTGACTACTTTTCAAGGTTTCATGACTGATTCCCTTGAGACAATGTCTATGCGACTTCTATTTTAGCATAGTTTTGTTACTTACTTTAATTAAAACAAAAAGGACCCCACCTAAGTGAGATCCCTAATAATTAACCTTCTTCGCCTACGAATGGAAGTAATCCCATGATACGCGCGCGTTTAATTGCTACAGTTAATTTGCGTTGGTTTTTCGCTCCTGTACCAGTTACACGACGTGGCAAGATTTTTCCACGTTCTGAAATAAATCTTTTTAAAAGTTCAACGTCTTTATAGTCAACGTGTTCAATATGGTTTGCTGCAAGGTAGTCTACTTTACGACGTTTGCGTCCGCCTCTTCTTTGTTGTGCCATCCTATTTCCCTCCTATCAATTTCTTAGAATGGTAAATCATCGTCTGAAATGTCAATTGATGAACCACCGAACGGATCCGATGTGTCTCGATCAAAATTAGGCATTCCGTTTGTTGGAGAAGTTTGATTTTGGTTTTGATTGTAGCTGTTGTTTCCAAAGCTTGGTTGATTCGAATTAAAATCATCACTTGGTGCTGAACGACGTTGTTCATTTACTGTACGCGACTCTAATAATTGGAAGTTTTCTGCTACAACTTCCGTAACATAAACTCGTTGACCTTGTTGATTGTCATAGTTTCTTGTTTGTATACGGCCAGTCACCCCAATTAGTGACCCTTTTTTAGCATAGTTTGCTAACGTCTCAGCTGACTTACGCCAGATGACACAATTAATAAAATCGGCCTCACGTTCGCCACTTTGACTAGTGAAGTTACGATTAACTGCTAGTGTAAAAGTTGCTACCGCTGTACCACTTGAAGTATAACGCAAATCAGGATCTTTTGTTAATCGACCTACTAATACAACATTATTAATCAAAATAAATCATTCCTCTCATCGTTTTGTTTCACGTGAAACAATTTATGCTTCTTCTCTGACAATCATGTGACGGATAATATCGTCATTGATTTTTGCTAAACGGTCAAATTCATTAACCGCATTTGCATCTGAAGGAGCAGAAATCTTAACGATGTGATAGATACCTTCACGGAATCCGTTGATTTCATACGCTAGACGGCGTTTTTCCCAAACTTTAGACTCGATAACTTCTGCACCGTTGTCTTTTAAGATTGTATCGAAACGTTCGACTAAAGCAGTTTTTGCTTCTTCATCAATGTTAGGACGAATGATATATAAAATTTCATATTTCGCGTTTTCCATTGATTTTTCACCTCCCTATGGTCTTAGGCTCCCTTACTTTTAAAGGAGCAGAGAAAGTGGCCATAAATGACTACTCACGGAAAATAATTATACACACATTCTACTTGATTTGCAAGTATTTTACTAAATCACCCGCATATTTTTGTCGTCACCAGTTACTTACGCAAGATTCGTTAATTTTTTTCCACTAGATTTTTTTAATTTCGAACAAAAAAAGAGATGGCTACACCATCCCTTTTACATGATTAGATATAACGGCTAGCTTGTTGAGCTAGTGGTAAAGCTTGTTGATATTGTTCAAAATAAGCTAAATAACCTTCTCTTTCATTCTTACCTACTGTAATCACTTTTTCTTCCAATGCTTCAAAAACAAATTTTGCTAAATACTCTGGCAATGTCATACCTTGTTCAGCGTAAGTTAGATAATCGGCTAAGAGCGCAATTCCCCAAGCACCGCCTTCTCCCGCTGTGTTCATGACTGAAACGGGTTTGTCTAAAACCGTTGCTAAGGCCTTTTGGGCTATTGCTTCTGTTTTGAATAGACCACCATGAGCAAAAACTTTATCAATCGCTACTTTTTCTTTGGTCGTTAAAATATTCATTCCTAAAGATAAAACAGAAAACGACGAGAACAAGTGGCTTTGCATAAAATTAGCTAAGTTAAAATCTGCATTTGGATGGAAAAGCATTAATGGTCTCCCATCGATGACACCACTTAATGGTTCACCTGAATAATAACCATAATTCAGGAGTCCTCCTGCGTCCGGGGCCGCATTTAATGAATGGGTAAATAACTTTTCATAAAGTTCTTCTTTTGTCACTTCATAACCCATTAATTTTGCAAATTCATCAAAAATACGAATCCAGTTATTGATGTCGGTAGAGCAATTATTACCGTGAACCATCGCAACCATCGAACCGTCTGGTGTCGTAACAATATCAATTTCTGGATAAACATTCTTCAATGCCTGTTCCAAAACAAACATTGCAAAAATCGAAGTTCCTGCCGAGACGTTTCCTTGCTTTTGAGAAATCGTATTCGTCGCAACCATTCCCGTTCCAGCATCGCCTTCTGGTGGACATAAAGGAATACCCGCTTCAAGCTGCCCTAAAGTATCGAGTCGCTTGGCACCCTCTTCAGTTAAATATCCACCTAACTCACCGGCTAATAGTACTTTTGGTAAAATAGCCTCAATTTTATTCGAAAGATTTTTTTCTGCAAGTAATTCATCCATACGAGAAAGCATTTTCTCATCATAATTATGTGTTTGATCATTAATTGGAAACATCCCAGAAGCATCGCCGACACCTAAAACTTTCTTACCGGTTAATTGCCAGTGAATATAGCCAGAGAGTGTAGTCATAAATGCAACGTTTGATACATGAGTCTCATTATTCAGGACTGCTTGATAAAAATGCGCAATACTCCAACGCTCAGGAATGTTGTAATTGAATTCTTTCGTTAAATAATTGGCTGCTTCTGAGGAAATGCAATTCCGCCACGTTCGAAATGGAACAAGTAACTGATCACCTTCATCAAAAACTAAATAACCATGCATCATCGCACTAATTCCAAGTGCTTTTAAGTTTCTTAAAGGAACTTGATACGTCATTTGAACATTTTGAACTAAGTCAGCATAAGATTTTTGTAATCCTTCCCAAATATCATTGATGGCATAGGTCCATATGCCATCAACTAATTGGTTCTGCCACTCAAATTCACCCGATATAAAAGGCGTTTTACTTTCATCAATTAGACAACACTTGATACGGGTCGAGCCTAACTCAATTCCTAAGACTGCTTTGCCATCTTCAATGATTGCTTTATGATTATTCGTCATAATCTTCCCTCTAGTCTAAACTCAAGATAGCATTGTGCGCTAATAAGCTTTCTCTGATTTCTTGAACATCCACTTCTTCTGGTGAAATTCCTAATTTCGCAGCCATTGCAGCACCCGTTCCGACACCTTCACCAACTGCCATACAAGTAGGCATTACACGAGATGAACCAAAGACCACTGGATCAACACTAATACAACGACCACTTAACATTAAGTTCTTAATCGATTTACATAACGTTGCACCATAAGTAATTCCGTAAGGACCAGCAAGTGATTTAATAATTGTTGAATCGCCTGACCCGCTATGAATATCAATGATATAAGAACCCAGAGCAATCGTATCTTCTGGAATCACTCCGTTAATGGCATCTTCTTCAACAATCATTTGTTGACCAATAAAACGACGTGTTTCGCGAATACCAATAAATGGTGAAATCGATGATAAGAAAATATCTTCAAATCCAGGAACATGTTCTTTTAACATTTCAATTAATGGTAAGATTTGTAAATGAGCAGTCATCTCTCCATTACTAATGTCCTCTAAGTTTGTACCATCAAAATTCAAGATTCGAATGCAGTTCAACGCAATATAACCATCTTTTGGTAAATTGATATAAATAATCGTATCACGGTCAATCGGACATTTACCTTCTTCTCTTAGTTTTGAGACTAATTTTCTTAAACCAACAAACACATGGTTTTCACTTTCACTTAAGAATTCTGGTGTATAACCTGGACGAATTTTCATTGAATCGCCGTGTTTTAATTGATCTGGGTTCTCTTTTAAGAAGTCCATAAATTCATCTAATTTAAATCCACCGACTGTAAACATTAATGTTGGCGGTTGTGTTTCGCCATTAGAATATTGTCCTTTTTCAAATTCAGCACCAGACATGAAAGCCACGTCACCATCGCCCGTTGAATCAATATAAACGTCTGCTTCAATCTCAATTTCTTGCCCTTTACCTTTGACAGTTACCGATTTAATTTCGTCATTTTCAACTGCAACATCGACAACTTCGCAATGGAGCATCGGCTTAACACCATATTCTTTCATTTTTTCAAAAAGAACGACTTTCATTAAACTTGGATCGATAACGGTCGTTGAATTATGTAATGGACACTCACGATGGCCAAAACTGCCGCCTAATTCCGTTAGACGATCAACCAATTCTTGTGGTAAGCCACGTGTAACTTGTCTTCCTTGTGCATCTAAAAAAGCTAATAATGGTAAGCCAATTGTCATATTTCCTCCAAGGAATCCTTGTCGGTCAACAATAATGACTTCTGCACCTTCTCTAGCTGCAGCAATTGCTGCACCAACACCACCCGGTCCGCCACCTAATACTAATACTTGTGTCTTCATTTTAGTTTTCTTCAGTGATTTCTTCATTTTTATTCCTCCAGTATTCTAGTATCCAATAAGCAAAATAATTCGCTGACAATTCAGAAAAACTAATAATGCCCGATTTGAGCTTAATTGGACCCAATAATGTTTGTGTAACTTGATAATAGGTTTGATAATTGGTTTTTTCTTTAGCCTCAATCACATGATAAATTTCATGTAGTAAAGTAAATTCCAACGTGTTTTCGACAAATTCAAAAGGATGTTTCTGAATCGTTTCCTCGTATAGAATGATTCGCTGCGTTTTTTCGGCATACTCTCCAAAGACTAAACGATTTTTTTGCGTGACTTTTGTTTGAAAAGCAATATGAATCCCTTGTTTTAAGATCCAAGCAATTAACCTTTCACTTTGAATAATTGACCAGTACTTTTGAATAACCGCTTGACCATGCGTTGCAACTTTTTCAAAAATTACTTGATAATCATCTTCGGGGATATGATGAATCAAAGTATCTCGCTTCAAAATATTCAGTTGATGTTGTTCAAAAGTACTCATCCAAATTACCCTCTTTGATTTTCTGTAGTTAAGGTACAAATGACAATTAAATCAGATTTTCCAGAAGACGCTTTCAATTCTGCTTCACATAAAGATAAAATTTGCGAAGCGTCCCGCATTCCAGATAAATCGATGATTCGAGCGTCATCAATAATATAAATATTTGGTATTTCTTCACCACCATCACCATAGACGATATTTTCAGCAATTAAATGATCGACGGTGCTCTTCCATTTAGAAAGTGGTGTTGTAACAACTGTACTGTTGACTTTTTGTAATCGAATAACCCCTTCATAGTCAACAACCCGAACTGGTGTATATTCTTTTCTAAAGAAAAGGAGATGTTTCTTTTGTCGTGTACTGCTTAAAACAGTGAAGTAATCGTTTTTACCACAAATATTAATTTGATTCACATTTTGTTTTAAATTATCAGCCACAATTTCTTTTAATTCTTGTTCCGTTTTCTTACGACCACCTAATGTCTTAGATCGTAGTTCGGTTGCTCCAGTGGCAATCGCACGTAATTTGTTTTGTTGACTATCAATTTCAATCTTAACTTCAATCGAATCTTCTGTTGCTCCGGAATTGATTGCCATTTGAATTGCTTCTTTACGAATAGACATAATGTCTTGTTCCGTTGGATCGGTTACTGTACGTTCAACCATATCTCTCACCAAAGCAAGTGCCACACCAATTGGTGAAATAACCGATGCGTTTTCAGCAATTTTAAAGTTTACCCCTAATTTATTTGCAAGGTGAGGGACAACTGATGAGGCACCGCCACCACCACCAACCATTGTAATTTCTTCATGTAACAAACCATAATCCTTAATCATTTGAGAAACAACTTCGCCATTTCTTTTAGCTGACAAATCTAATACCATCTCTGCTGTTTCTTTAACTGATAAATTCATTGCTTTTGCTAAAGGTTCCCAAGCTTTGATTGCTGCTTCAAGATTGCCATGTGCGTAATCTTCTTCAGGAATATATCCACAAATATTTGCTGCACCAGTCAATGTTAATGAATACTCTTTTCCATTACTACATTCAATATAAGCATATGTTGGATCTCCTGGGAGTGGACTAATCGCTTTTAAAACTGGATTTTGAATATCTTCCGCATTCGCAAAGACTTCATAATCCAAAGCAGCAATATGTGCACTACGCGGACCGACATCTGTAATTTTATGATGACTATCAATCCGAACCATACTTCCGCCACCGATTCCGACAGTTCGAACATCAAGTGAATTCAAATATGTTTTATGGCCACCAATAGAAGAATACTTCAAGACAACGTTCCCGTCTTTCACACATGAAATATCTGTACTTGTACCTCCGACTTCAAGGAAAATACCATCTGTTAGTTTTTCATACATTAAGGCACCTGCCACACCCGCAGCTGGTCCCGATAAAATGGTTAGAATTGGACGTGTTCTGACTTCATCAATCGTCATAACTCCACCATCACAACGCATTATCATAAGTGGGGATTTAATATTGGCACGTTTGATACTTGACTCAGTCATATCAGCCGTTTCCATCATTCTCGGTAAGATACTAGCATTAACAACCGCTGTACGCGTCCGAACTTTTAATCCGTATAATTTAGAAACATCGTGACTGGCTGTCGCTTGAAGACCTTGTTTTCTAGCAATTAAGGCGCACGATTCTTCATTTTCGGGATTATCCACACTAAATGCTTCAGAAATTACGACACTATCCAGACCTTCATTTTTAATCTTCTGGCAAACATTACGCATCTCCGTTTGAATATTTTTAGTTGAATTAATATAGTGATTGCTGGTATTTAAAAATTTACCTTCTGCAATCTCAATTTTACCCATATTTGTATCGATTTTTGATTTCCAACCTTCAATCCCTTTACCCATCGTCACAACTCCGACTTTTGAAACGTCACCTTCTAAAAGTGCGTTCGTCGCTTGTGTTGTTCCATGCGCAATAAAAGTAATTTGCTCAGCAGCGATTTGATACTCATCCATTAATTTATCTAAAGCTTTTACAATTCCGGCACTAACACCGTGTATATCATCATGCGTTGTAGGAACTTTTACTTGTCCTACCAATTGATACGTTTCATTATCAACTGCAACCGCATCTGTAAAAGTTCCTCCAACGTCGATTCCTACTCTGTATTTTTTCATCAATGATTCCTCCATTATTTAAAGTATATAAAGGTCAGAATAACAACTGAAATAATCGTTACAATCCAGTTGGCAAGTTGCGTTTTGTTGGTTAATGATACGGGATCCATCCCTACGTAGTTTGCCGTCCAGACCACTTGTGTCGATGTTGGACATGCTTGTGTTGGCCATCTAAAGGCGGCATAGAAAACAGCTGATAATGCTGCCACAGGGACAACATTGATTGCTAGCATACTTGCCGCTAAACCAGCACCTAAACCTTGCAGGTTAAATGGACCACGATATAATGCAAAAGGACTCAATGCACAGATAAAAATAATTAGTCCAAGTGGTGTTGTAGGTGTGATCGCTTTCATAAATGGATTAATAACTGCTTGCGTAGTTGGTGCGGTTACCGCATTAATAATCATTCCAATCCCAAACATTAACGTTGCAGTCGGCGCACCGTCACGAAAACCTTCGTAACAACTTTTAACTAATAAATTGACGTTTTGAGCCCACGTTCCTTTATAAGTAAAGACAACTGCCCAAACAAGTCCAACCATAAATACTGGCAGAGCAGGTAATTTGAAAACTAAAGTCATAAAGATAACTGCAATTGGTGTCATACATGCCATAAATCCTCTGAAACCATGTAATTGTTGATCACTGGCTTTTTTTGTATCAACCGACATCGCTAAACGAATGCCACTTTTTTTAAAGCCATAGATTAAATAAACAAGCATGAACAATAAGCTAAGAACTGCTAAGATAACAGCTGCAGGGTTAATGACTTGTGCATCAACACCAGTAATATTTGTAATTAACGAAATATTAGCCGGATTTAAAACATAGCCACCTGTCATCGCCATTAAGAAACTATTGGCAGCAATTTCAGCTGGAATACCAATTGATAATAAGATTGGTAAGACTACGGCTCCAACCATTGCTACCGCACCTGTTCCATATAACGTTGTAAACATAATGAATGTGACAATCAGTAATAACAAAGCAATAATTAGTGGACGGTCACCACCAAGTTCAGCCGCTTTTTTTATCAATGTATTCGTTACACCCGTACGATTTAATAATTGAGATAACCAACAACTAAATAAGATTGCGACGTAAGTCCCCGCTAAGCGAGTCGAACCATTGTCTAAAACAAATGTAAAGATACCTTCTTCTCCTGTTGCAGGTAGACCGACTGCGATACTAATCAAAACAGCCATAACCGGTAATGCTAGCAACGCTGGAATTTTTTTCATCATCATTAAAGCTGCCATGACAACAAAGATTAAAACAATTAAAATACCAATAATCATTACGAATCCCCCTTTTTCTTATATTAAATTTTTATTTATCGAATAACAAAGCAACTTTAAAATCACCATCGACGCCTGTTGCCTTTTCAAATCCTTCTTCCCATTGTTCAATTGGATAAGTTGAAGTGACTAAACCATCTGTTTTTAAAGAGCCATTAGCAATATGTTCAATCACGAATGGATAACAATAAGGCGACAAGTGTGCACCTAGAAGATCCAATTCTTTTACGTCTCCAATAATACTCCAGTCAACTGTCGTATCTTCACCAAAGACACTGAATTCAACAAATGTCCCTAATTTTCTAATTGCTTGTAAACCTTGGTTGACACTACTTGTATGTCCCGTTGCTTCAATGTAAATATCACAGCCATAACCTTCTGTTAAATCTTTAATTACTTGAACAACATCTTCTTTATTAGGATTTAATACAATATCTGCACCGAACTCTTTAGCTTTTTCTAAACGTTCATCCACTAAATCAATCACTATTAATTTATATGGATTTTTCATATGTGCATAAGTAACCATCCCTAGACCTAAGGTTCCGGCACCTGAAATCACGACAACATCTTCGTTCGAAATATTTGCACGATCCACTGCATGCTTTGAACAAGCATAAGGTTCAATTAATAAAGCTTTTTCAATTGGTAAATCTTGAGGAACTTTGTGAATTAAAGCTGTTTTAGGAAATAGTGTATATTCAGACATTCCACCATTGTTTTCTTTTTGGAAACCAAACGTCGCATGTGGCTCACACATCCAATAGCGTCCTGTTTTACAATAACGACATTCGCCACACGGTACGATTTGTTCAGCGATCACTCGTTCGCCGATTTCAAACCCTTTAACATTTTCACCAATTTTAACGATATGGCCTAGAAATTCATGTCCTGGAATAAATGGTGGTTTTACCCACATTGGTTGGTTTTCATCGCCCCAAAAACGTGAAGCGCCTTTATAACATTTCAGATCTCCTGCACAAATACCACAACCTTCAGTCTTGATTAAAACTTCATCCGGTCCACATTCAGGGATTGGAAAATCCAATGCTAATTCATACTCTCCAACACCACTAGCCACAAGCGCTTTCATTTTTCCATTTAAAAATTCGTCCATGATTCTTCCTCCTAAATTGTTTTGCAAATAGTCAATTTGTTATTTGCTGTTTTTGAAATTTCACAAAGTGATTTCGTTTTCATTTCATATCTTATTCTTTGCAAACTCTTTTGTCAACACCTTTTATAAAATAACTTTGTAAAAGTATTTTATATATCTCTTGTCGTTCGATAGTCCACTCTGATATAATGAGTGCGAGATAATGAAAATGAATCAATTTTATAATTAATTAAACGCATAAATACTGTTTAAGGAGGTAACCAAATGCGTAAAAATAGCAATAAAAAAGAAGTATTCAATTACATTTATTCCAATCCTGGAACAACTAAACAAGCACTCCAAATGAATTTAAATTTGAGTTTACCGACAATCAATTCTTGTATTAGTCAACTAATGGACGATAATCTAATTATTCATTCAGGTATGGAAAAGAATACGGGGGGACGAAACTCAAAAGAGTATTCTATCAATCAACAACTTCGTTACTCGATTGGTATCGACATTACTAAAAATCATATTTCTCTCGTTCTAATTAACCTTTCCTCGGAAATTGTGGACTATATTCGTGTTAAAAAGAAATTTTCAAATACAGAAAGTTATTTTATTCAATTACGTGAGCTTATCAAAACGATTTTAGAGAAAAATAAAGTTGAATTAAATAACGTGTTGGAATGTGGCATCGGGCTTCCTGCATTGACGAATATTACAAATGATAAGGTGGTCTATGGTGAAATACTAGGAATCAAATCACTTGAAGTCAAAGAAATTGAAAATTATCTAGGACTCCCATGTAAACTTTATAATGATGCCAATGCAGCTGGTTTTGGTGAAACTTGGAATTATCCCCCAACTAATACTACTTTTTATCTTATGCTGAGTAATAACGTCGGTGGCTGTGTTTTGTCACATGGTGAACCTTATTATGGAAATACTTTAAAATCTGGTGAAGTCGGTCATTTGCGCTTACATAGTGACGGAAAACAATGTTATTGCGGACAAAGAGGCTGTGTCGATCAATATCTAGCATCCAAACAACTTTCTCGCTTTACCGATGGAAATTTAGAAGTCTTTTTTGATGAATTGCCTGAAAATCAGGAATTTCGAACGATTTTTGATGCTTATGTAATTGATTTGGTTGAAACGTTGAATGCCATTCGAATGGTACTAGACTGTGATATTATTCTTGGAGGATATGTCGGTAGTCATCTCGAACCTTACTTACATACCATCCAAGAAAAATTGGATCGGCGAAACTCTTTTGGTGACAAATCCGACTATATTTTCCTTTGTAATCAACGTAAAGAATCAATTGCTGTTGGTGCAGCTTTACCTTCTATTTTGTCATTTATTGAGGAAATTTAAATCAAAAAAATGCTTGGAATCCATTGGATCCCAAGCATTTTTTGATTTTCTACTCTTGTTCGGTTATTTCTTCTACTTCTTCCGGTTCAACAGTCGTCATTGTTACAACTTTTGCATCTTCTTCCATCTTAATTAGACGAACACCTAAAGTTGCACGACCGGTTTGCGAAACATCGGCTGTATGGAAGCGAATCATGACCCCTTTATTTGTGATCAATAATAAGTCTTCTTCACCTGAAACAGTCGTTAAACCAGCTAACGGACCATTTTTCTCGGTAACATTAGCCGTCTTAATCCCTTTACCACCACGGCCTTTGATTGGATATTCCGAACCTTTTGTTCGTTTTCCATAACCATTTTCAGTAATAACTAAGACTTCATCTTCGCCTCGAATAATCGAAGCACCAATCACGTAATCTTCTTCTCTTAAGCGAACACCACGGACTCCGGCTGCAGTACGTCCCATATCACGAACTGCTTCTTCTAAGAATGTAACAGAATAGCCATCGTGTGTCCCAATAATAACAACATCTTCACCTGTCGTCTTCAGAACATTGACTAATTCATCGCCATCTTTAAGGCCAATCGCAATTAATCCATTACTACGGATATTCGCAAAAGCTGTTACAGATGTCCGTTTTACGACACCTAAACGTGTTGTAAAGAAGAGGTAACCATTACCTGAAATCTCTTCATTATTCACTGAAACAATCGTTTGGATTTGTTCATTTGAATCAATTCCTAATAGATTGATTACTGGAATTCCTTTTGCCGTCCGACCATATTCTGGAATTTCGTAACCTTTTGCTCGGTAAACTTTTCCAACGTTAGTAAAGAAGAGTAACGTGTCATGGGTTGAACATGAAATCAATGTTTGAACATAGTCTTCATCATGGACACCCATCCCTTGAACGCCTCGTCCACCACGACGTTGTGCTCTAAATTCCGTATTCGCTACGCGTTTAATATAACCATTGCTGGTTAAAGTCACAACGATTTCTTCTTCTTCGATTAAGTCTTCATCTTCTAGATTCAATACTTCACCAATTAAGAGCTCCGTACGACGAGCGTCACCGAAACGTTGACCAATTTCATGTAATTCCGTTTGAATAATTTCAATTACTCGTTCAGGTTTTGCTAAGATATCAGCTAAATCAGCAATTAAAACAAGTAATTCTTGGTATTCATTTTCAATCTTGTCGCGCTCTAAGCCGGTTAAGCGACGTAAACGCATATCTAAAATCGCTTGTGCTTGACGATCTGAAAATTCAAAACGAGTAATCAAAGCTTCTTTAGCAGCTGCATCATTATTTGATCCACGGATAATCGCAATGATTTCATCAATGTGATCCAAAGCAATACGTAAACCTTCTAAGATATGGGCTTTGTCTTCTGCACGCTTTTTATCAAACTCTGTACGACGAACAACCACTTCTTTTTGATGTTCGATATAATTTTCTAAAATACGTTTCACACTTAAAACTTTTGGTACACCTTTTTCAATCGCTAACATGTTAAAACCAAAAGAAGTTTGTAGAGGTGTCATTTTATATAAATTATTTAAAATAACTGATGCGCTGACATCGCGGCGCACATCAATGACAATTCGCATCCCTTCACGCGAAGATTCATCACGTAAATCAGTAATTCCTTCAATTCGTTTGTCACGATGCAATTCAGAAATACGTTCAATTAATTTGGCTTTGTTGACCATATATGGCAATTCAGTTACTAAGATTCGTTCGCGTCCATTCGTTTTTTCAACGATTTCAACTTTTGCACGAATGGTAATAGAGCCACGACCCGTTTCGTAAGCACGACGAATACCCGATTTACCCATAACAAGTCCACCCGTTGGGAAATCTGGCCCTGGAAGTACTTCCATTAAATCAGCAGTTGTCGCATCTGGATTATCCATCAATACGTCAATTGCTGCAATCACTTCATTCAAGTTATGCGGTGGAATATTGGTTGCCATACCAACCGCAATCCCTGTTGTTCCGTTGACTAAAAGATTAGGAAAGCGAGCGGGTAAAACAGTTGGTTCCGACTCTGAATCATCGTAGTTACTTTGGAAATCAACCGTTTTTTTATTGATATCACGCAACATTTCTAACGCTAATTTACTCATACGTGCTTCTGTATAACGCATCGCCGCTGCACCATCACCGTCGACAGAACCAAAGTTTCCGTGACCATCAACTAGCATGTAACGGTAACTAAATGGTTGAGCCATACGAACCATCGATTCATAGATTGCACTGTCACCATGTGGGTGATATTTACCCATAACATCTCCGACAATACGGGCAGATTTTTTATGTGCTTTATCTGGTGTTACACCTAGTTCATGCATGCCGTATAAAATACGACGATGAACCGGTTTTAAGCCATCACGAACATCAGGTAAGGCACGAGAAACAATAACACTCATCGCATAATCGATAAAGGAATCTTTCATTTCGCTTACTAGATTAACTTCTTGAATGTTTTTCTTTTGATCTTCCAAAATTTTTCCTCCTTATTCGATTAAATATCTAAATTCTTCACGTAATGAGCATTTTCTTCGATAAAGGCACGACGTGGTTCAACTTTATCTCCCATTAACATTTCGAAAATTTGGTCTGCTTCGATTGCATCATCCACCGATACTTGTAACATTAAACGGTTTTCTGGATCCATCGTTGTTTCCCATAATTGGTGGTCATCCATTTCTCCTAAACCTTTATAACGTTGAACACTTGGTTTTGGTGTTGCTGGTAGGGAATCAACGACTTCTTGTAAACGCGTTTCCGCATCTTTTCCAGGTTGAACATAAATAATTTTCTTCCCTTGTTTGACACCATATAATGGCGGTTGCGCGATATAAACATAACCTGCTTCAACAATCGGACGCATGTAGCGATAAAAGAGGGTCAATAATAACGTTCGAATATGTGCACCATCGACGTCGGCATCGGTCATAATTACTAATTTATGATAACGCGCTTTTGCAACATCAAAATCGGAACCGAAACCCGTTCCCATCGCTGTAAAGAGCGCACGAATTTCTTCATTGGCTAAAATTTTATCCATTGATGCTTTTTCAACGTTTAAAATTTTACCTCGAATCGGTAAAATCGCTTGGAATTCTCGGCTACGACCTTGTTTGGCCGAACCACCGGCTGAGTCACCTTCGACAATAAATAATTCTGTTTTTTCAGGGTCACGACTTGAACAATCAGCTAATTTACCAGGTAAGTTACTAATTTCTAGCGCACCTTTACGACGAGTCACTTCACGCGCTCGTTTCGCAGCAAGTCGTGCACGCGACGCAAGTAAACCCTTTTCAACGATTTGACGACTAACAGAAGGATTTTCCATCAAGAATTTCATGAAGTGCTCAGAGAAGAGACGATCGGTTACTGTACGAACTTCTGAGTTGCCTAATTTTGTTTTTGTTTGTCCTTCAAATTGAGGATCTGGGTGTTTGATTGAAATAACAACCGTTAGACCTTCCCGTACGTCTTCACCAGTTAAATTTTCATCGTTCTCTTTCATCAATTTTTGTTTACGCGCATAATCATTCACTACACGGGTTAACGCTGTTTTGAAACCAGACTCATGTGTACCGCCTTCATAAGTATGAATATTATTTGCAAAACTTAATAGATTGGTGTGATAACCATCCGTATATTGCATTGATACTTCAACAATGATGTCTTGTTGTTCACCTTCAAGAAAGATAGGTTCTGGGAAAAGAACGGTTTTAGTAGCATTTAAATGCTCGACATAGCTCTTAATTCCACCCTCATAATGATATTCACTTTTAATCGGTTCTTCCGGACGACGGTCTTCAATCGAAATATTTAAACCACGATTTAAGAAAGCCAGCTCACGCACACGCTTTGAAAGCTTTTCATAATCAAATTCCGTTGTTTCTTTAAAAATTTCAGAATCAGGTATAAAGTGAACCTCTGTCCCATGACGATCTGTTTCACCAATTATGGCTAAATCAGAACCAACTTTTCCGCGGAAAAACTCTTGGTAATGGATTTTGCCTTCTTTATAAACTTTAACATCTAATTTTTCAGACAGGGCATTAACAACAGAAGAACCTACACCATGAAGTCCCCCAGAAACTTTATATCCGCCGCCACCAAACTTACCACCCGCATGAAGTACAGTAAAGACCGTTTCAACTGCTGGTCGACCCGTTTTGGCTTGAATCCCAACTGGAATACCACGACCATCATCGACAACGGTAATACTATTATCTTTTTCAATAATCACTTCGATTGTTGTCGCAAACCCTGCTAGGGCCTCATCGATCGAGTTGTCAACAATTTCCCAAACTAAGTGGTGTAAACCTTCAGAACTCGTCGAACCGATATACATTCCCGGACGCTTTCTTACAGCTTCTAAACCTTCTAAAACTTGAATTTGACTGGCATCATATGCTTTTGCTAATTCAGCTAAATTTTTTTCTTCTTCGGTCACTTCGCGTTCTCCCCTTTAATTAATCCTTGTTGAACATAATAAATCTCTGGTTCAACTGTCATTTTATTTTTTAAATGTTCTAGTGTCGTTGTCGTTAAAAATGTTTGTACTTTTCCTTCAATTGTTTGAAGTAAGTGAAGTTGACGAGAATCGTCGAGTTCACTCATGACATCATCCAATAATAAAATTGGATATTCGCCAGTCTCCTCATGAATTAAATCAATTTCGGCTAAACGAACGCTCAATGCGGTCGTTCGCTGCTGTCCTTGAGAACCAAATGTTTGCACATTTTTTTCATTTATTAAAAAAATCAAATCATCACGATGTGGTCCAACCGTCGTCATTTGACGGTAACGTTCTTTTTCACGACTTTTTGCTAAAGCAGTTAAAAAATCAGCTTTGATCGTCTCCAGATCAGTTGTTGTAAGCAAAGGTAAGCTTGAAACGTACTCAATTGCTAACGTCTCTTTCCCTTGACTAATTTGACCGTGTAATTGATTGGCCCAATATTCTAATCGTTTGACAAAAAACTGTCTTGCTAGAAAAATTTTGCTGCCAAAATCAACCAGCTGTTCAGTTAAAATATCCAAATACAATTCGTCGGTTTGTTTTTTTTCAAAAAGTTGCTTTAAATACTGATTCCGTTGCTTTAAGATTTTTTGATATTGTACAAGATCGTACAAATATATTGGATTAATCTGGCCAATCTCCATATCTAAAAACCGCCGACGCAATTGCGGACTGCCTTTGACTAAAGATAAATCTTCTGGAGCAAATAAAATCACATTCATTTGGCCAACATAGCTACTTAATTTTTTTTGTTCAATGTGATTGACTTTCGTTTTTCGGCCTTTTTTCGTTAATAAAAGTTCCAATGGTACAGTGGCATGTTTTTTTTGAACGAGACCTTTGATATACGCATTTCCTTCATCCCAACCAATTAATTCTTGTTCTTGGGTTGTTCGATGACTACGTGTCATAGATAAAACAAAAATGCTTTCGAGTAAATTCGTTTTACCCTGAGCATTTTCGCCTAAAAAAATGACTAAATTTTTATCAAAAGTTAAATGGGCTTCTTTGTAATTACGAAAATTTTTGATTTGAAGCTCATTTAGTCTCATTGAATTGATCCTGTGTTTTCATAAAAAAAGTACCCTCCCCGGGTATCTCGATCATCATTCCAGCATATAACTTACGGCCACGACGATTTTCAGGTTCACCATCAACAAAGACTGTATTATCAGCTAAAAACCATTTGGCTTGTCCACCGCTACCAATAATATTGGCTTCTTTTAACATTTGAGTTAACGTCATATATTCTGTTTGCAAATAAATATTTGTTTTCATTTTATCCCTCAATTCTATCAAGAGTTCACTCTTAATATTATACCCTTTTATGCCTAAAAAAACAAATTTATCCGTTTATTCTTTGTTTTTAGCAACTTTGAGGACTTTTAACTATTTTCCTTAAAAAAGCAAAAAACGCCTTAAAATGAATGTTAAGGCGTTTTTTGCTTTTTCTGTTTCAACTTTCATAATTTTCAGTAATAGTTGAAAATCTGTAATTAATTGGTACGAACGGGAGTAATTAATTGAACAAATTCGCCTTGACCTTCAGATGGTTCTAGAATAAATGGGCGAATAGCTGAAATAAATTGAATGTTAATCGTTGTATCGCCAAAAGCACGCAAAGCGGCCTTCATATAGTCCGGATTAAAGGAAATATCTAATGGTTCTCCAGAAACTTGGTTGTAATTTAGACTTTCTTCCACTTTTCCAATTTCAGGTGAGTTTCCGTATAAGATAACGCCATCATCAGCAATATGTAAGCGAACGATATTATTACGTCCTTCATGTGATAATAATGAAGCCCGATCAATCGCTGCTAAAAATTCTTTACCTTCAAATTCAATTGTTGTATTAAAATTTGTAGGAATTAAACGATTCGTATCAGGATAAGCCCCTTCTAATAATCGAGAATAAAATTTCATCCCTTCTGTTTCAAAAAGGACTTGATTGTCCATTATGCGAATACTTACAACCCCTTCTTCATCAGACAATGAACGAGACAATTCAATTAAGCTTTTTCCAGGGATAACAATATCGAATTGTTCACTTGTATTCGTTAACGGAATTTTTCTTTGACTTAGACGATGAGAGTCCGTTGCTACAGCTAATAAGACTTCATTTGATAAAACAAAGTGAACTCCAGTTAAAATTGGACGACTCTCGTGTTGTGAAACAGAAAAAACTGTTTCACTAATTAATTTATTTAAGACTTGAATCGGTATTTGTATTTGATTTGGCGTATCAATAATTGGTAAATGTGGATAATTCTCTGAATCTAATCCATTAACAGTAAAATAAGCTTTACCTGAAGTAATTTTAACTTGGTTTTGTTCTAAAACTTCTAAGGTAAAATCTTCTTCTGGCAAACGACGAATAATTTCACTGAAGAAACGTGCTTGTAAGACAATTGATCCTGTTTTTTCGATTTGCATTTGTGCTGTTTCATCTTCCACACTTAAAAAAGATTCTATTGAGATTTCAGCATTGCTTCCAGTTAGAGTTAAACCTTGGTTTGTTAAATCCATTTTTACTCCAGTTAGGATATTAATGGTTGTTTTTGTAGCTATGGCTCTTTGAACGGTTTGTAATTCTTGAATGAAGGCATTTCGATTCAATGTTAGTTTCATAATTGCAGCTCCTTTTAGATTGATTATTAATAAAAAAAAATAGTAGAAGTAGTAGGCTTGTTAGTACTGTGGATAACAGATAACAAACCTCGATAAATAAAGTTTTCCACCTGTGAATAACTTGTGGAAAACTTTATTGGTTTTTTAAGACTTATGCACAACTAGTTATAAATGATTTCTTTGATTTCAGCAATTTCATTTTGGATAATGGCGTCGTGTTTTAAGAGTTGTTGAATTTTTTCATGGGCATGAATCACTGTTGTATGATCTTTCCCACCGAATTCTGCCCCAATTTTAGGTAGCGAATTGTCGGTTAACTCTCTTGAGAGATACATAGCGATTTGTCTTGGAACGACAATATTTTTGACACGTTTTTTCCCTTTTAAATCTTTAATCTGCAAGTGATAGTATTTTGCGACTTCTTCTTGAATTTGCAAAATGGAGACTTGGCTTAAATGGTGACTGGCTTTTAGTGCTTTCAGTGCTTCAGCAGCCAAACTCGTTGTAATATCAGAACTTTGGATTGCGGCGAAGGCCTGAACTCGGACAAGAGCGCCTTCTAATTCGCGGATATTTGAATCAATTTGACCGGCGATATAACTAAGCGTATCATCTGGGATTTCAAGGTTCTCAGCTTCGGCTTTTTTCCGTAAAATTGCCGTGCGTGTTTCTAAATCAGGTGGTGTAATATCGACCGATAGGCCCCAAGCAAAGCGCGAAACTAGGCGTTCAGGTAAAGTTGGGATCTCATTTGGCAAACGGTCACTTGTTAGGACAATCTGTTTGTTATTACGATAAAGTTCTTCAAAAGTGTTGAAAAACTCTTCCTGTGTCCCCTCTTTATTGACTAAGAATTGAATATCATCAACTAATAGTAAATCAACCGTTCGATATTCATTACGAAAATCTTCCATTCGATTTTTTTGAATGGATGTAATAAAGTCATTCGTAAAATTTTCACTACTAACATATTTGATTTTGGCATGTGGTCGTTTTAAAAGCATCTGATGACCAATCGCGTGCATTAAATGGGTTTTACCTAGACCAACCCCGCCGTAGAAAAACAAAGGATTGTAAATAGAACCGGGATCTTCGGCAACAACTAAAGCAGCCGCGTGGGCCATTTGGTTTCCTTTACCAATCACAAACGTATCAAATGTATATTTTGAGTTTAAAAGAGCTTTACTATTATTTGTTTCATCAATTGGATCTGATTTTTTCTCAGCTACTTGCTGCATTAAATTCTCAGCTTCATCGGGTGTGACAAAAATGGGTAAGATTTCTTCGCCGCTCATCATATAGAAGGTTTCTAAAATTTTACTTGCTAGATTTTTTTCCCAATAGTTCTTTTGAATCATTGTTGGTACTTCAATAATTAATTGCTTATTTTGAAAAGATAGAGGTTTTGCAGGTTCAATCCAAGTGTTATAGCTAACGGGGTTCATTTCTTTACGATAACTGTCCTGCAATTCTCTCCATATAGTTTCAAGAGATGGCATAATTCATCCTCCTGTAAGAATAGATAAAGATAGATATTACCAATTTAGCATGAAATCAAAAAGTTTTCCACAGAAACACTAAAAAAGATAAAAAAAAAGAATTTCATCCACAGTGTTAACAAAAAGTAAAAAAAGAAATCCACAAGCTTAAAAAATAGTTTTCCACAAAAAGAATCGACATGTGGAAAACGTGTGTTTTACAAAGTTACCCACAAGCAAAACTGGAAAAAAGACCTTGATTTAATCGTGTTTACTCGAAGTTATACACAAGAAAAAATAAGGTTGTGCATAACTTGTTTTAGCCTGTGAATGTGTGGAAAACCTTTGTTTAAATTTAAAGACAACATTTTTTTTATTTAATCAATTCACAGATCATTTTTCTATAAAAATAAGCTTTTGTGGATAACTACTAGGTGTTAGAAAGACTGAGGTGAAAGATTTTATCCATTTTTTGATTGACAAAATCATAGACGATTCGTTATAATATCAAGGTATGTCGAAAAGTATCGATAGCAAATCCTTTTTGGAGGTGAAAAGAATGAAAAGAACATATCAACCAAGTAAACGTAAACATTCAAAAGTTCACGGTTTCCGCAAACGTATGAGTACAAAAAACGGTCGCCGCGTAATCGCTAGCCGTCGTCGTAAAGGCAGAAAGGTTCTTTCTGCATAAACCACTGCAAATCAGTGGTTTTTTTTTATACATAATTAGCCGAAAGGGTGCTACCTTTCGGCTAATTATGGTATGATTGATTGGTATTAACTAAGTAGAAGGAAATGATGTAAAGGCATGAGAAAGTCCTATCGTGTAAAGAAAGAGAAAGAATTTCAAAAGGTTTTTGTATCGGGGAAATCTTCGGCTAATCGAAATTTCGTCGTTTATGTTTTACCGAAAGAAGATCAAAAGCATTTTCGGGTAGGTATTTCAGTTGGTAAGAAAGTTGGAAATGCGGTCCAAAGAAATGCGGTAAAGCGTAAAATTCGCGCGAGCCTACAAGAACTAAGGGAGAATTTATCGCCAGATGTTGATTTTATTATTATTGCAAGACCCTCTGTCGCCCTTTTATCTTTTCAAGAAGTGTACTCAAATTTACAGCATGTCTTAAAACTTGCGAAAGTAATGAAATCGAATTAAGAAAGGAATTATTCTAGTGAAAAAAAGAAAGCATCTACGATTATTAATGACAATGCTTGCTTTTGTTGTTCTTTTATCGGCCTGTGGAACTGGAGAGATTTCAGCATCAAGCACGGGAATTTGGGAAATCATTGTTTATAATTTTGCACGGGCAATCAAGTGGTTATCTATTGGCGGCAGTCGAGGACTAGGGATTATCTTATTCACGATTTTAACGCGAATTATTTTATTACCATTAATGCACTTCCAAACGAAGAGCATGCGTAAAACTCAAGATGTTCAACCAAAAGTGAAACAATTGCAACAACAATATGCATCAAAAGATGTCGCAACGCAACAAAAACTACGTGAGGAAACACAAAAGCTTTATGCAGAGCATGGTGTTAATCCTTATGCAGGTTGTTTACCATTATTAGTACAAATGCCAATTTTAATGGCTGTTTATCAAGCAATTTCTCGAGTACCAGAATTAAGAGAAGGTAGTTTTTTATGGATAGAGGTTTTAGGAAAACCCGATCCTTACTTTATTTTACCGATATTAGCAGCAATCTTTACTTTTGCTAGTACATATTTATCAAGTATGAGCCAAGTAGAGTCAAATGCGAGTCTAAAAGTGATGAACTACGTTATGCCAATTATGATTTTAGTGATGGCGATTAATTTACCAAGTGCGTTGTCATTATATTGGGTAGTCTCGAATGCATTCCAAGTAGGGCAAACGTTGTTAATTAATAATCCATTTAAAATTATTAAAGAGCGTGAAGCAGTTGCTAAACTTGAACGTGATCGTGAACGAGCATTGAAGAAAGCACAAAATCCAAAGAAAAAACGTAAAAAATAATTAAAAATCAAAAGCATAGAGTAGAGGGGAGTTATACAGATGTCAATTTTTGAAGCAGCTACGATTGAAGAAGCGATTGCGCAAGGATTAAAGGCGCTTGGTTTAGAAAGAGATCAAGTAACGATTGAAATTGTGGAAGAAGGCAAAAAAGGCTTCTTCGGAATGGGTAAGAAAAATTTCCGTATTTCAATGGAACCAGTCGTTTCAGAGGAAGCAAAACCGAGTCCGGTTGTAGAAAAGCCAGTGACGCAAGAAGTCATTAAAGCACCAGTTGTTGAAGAATCAATTAAACCTGCACCACAAATAAAAAAAGCAACCACATCTGAAGGACTATCGGATGAAGAAGCGTTAACGCAATTAGCGATTTATTTAACGGACATCTCAAAAGCACTGGATGCTCCTGCTTTAGTTAAAATGACACGTGAAGATCATTTATTTGTTTTTCAACTTGAAACTGAAAAACAAGGAATTTTGATTGGAAAACACGGGAAAGTCTTAAATGCTTTACAATATTTAGCACAAGTATTTATTCATCGCTTGGCTCAAAATAAAATTTCAGTTGTCATTAATGTTGGGAATTACCGTGAAAAACGTCAAGCGATTTTACAACGTTTGGCGGAACGCACGGCAGAAAAAGTTGATCGTACGGGCCGTCCGATTTTCTTAGAACCAATGCCAGCTTTTGAACGTAAACAAATTCATGCAGCTTTGAGCAAAAAAGATTATGTGAAAACACACTCTGAAGGGGAAGAACCTTACCGCTACTTAGTTGTTGAACCAGCTAAGAAATATTATTAAAAAAACGTCAATGACCGCTTGTTGTATAAGTGATCATTGACGTTTTTGACTATTTCCTAGCCACCGATGGTTGAACTGCGGAATTGAACAATCGTTCCATAAGCCGTAATACGGACAATCGGTTCCTCATTGTGCGGTGTCGCTTCATGAGCATAAGAGAAATGACAGTTAATAATCGCATCGGCGCTGTATTTTAAAGCTTTTTCTTTTAATTGTCTAATTACCTTGGTGAAGTAGTCATCTGGGTCATGAATTTGATTAAAAGTGGTTAGATCAAACGTGTCCATTGCAAAAACGATATCACGGACGATGTAGGGCCGACTAATATTACCAGTCGAAAGTACAATTTTTTCAATAGCAAGTGTGTCATTTGATTTGTTCATGAGAGTCATCCTTTCTAACGCAAAATATGATAGTTTTATATTAGTCCTTTTTTACAATTTAAGCAAAACTTAATTGGCCTCGGACTTGTCAGTTTAAAAAAAATATGCTACTCTATGACAAGAATTCAATCAAGACCAAAGCAGTCAAAGTGCAAAGTCTACCCCAGCGTTTTAGCGCCGAGGGGTGGAGTGTGCGCTTTTTTTGTGTCAAAAATTAGGAGGAATTTCATTGGCAAAGTTTACGCAAGAGTTCGATACCATTGCAGCAATTTCAACGCCACCAGGTGAAGGTGCGATTAGTATTGTTCGTTTAAGTGGCGATGACGCCTTTCAAATTGCTGATCGTATTTACCGTAATGGTTCAAAAAAATTACAAGAGGTCGCAAGTCATACAATTAATTATGGTCATCTTTATGATCCAGTGAACGAGCAATTAATCGATGAAGTGATGGTGTCGGTGATGAAGGGACCCAAAACATTCACCCGAGAAGATATTGTTGAGATCAACTGTCACGGTGGGATTGTCGTCGTCAATCAAATTTTACAGCTCTTATTGCGCCAAGGTGCCCGTTTAGCAGAACCAGGAGAATTTACTAAGCGTGCCTTTTTAAACGGTCGTATGGACTTATCACAAGCTGAAGCTGTAATGGATTTGATTCGAGCGAAGACAGATCGTGCGATGCATTTAGCTTTGAATCAATTAGATGGGAATTTATCGACACTTATTCGTGAACTTCGCCAAGAAATTTTAGCGACTTTGGCCCAAGTTGAAGTGAATATCGATTATCCTGAGTATGATGATGTGGAGGAATTAACGACACAATTACTTCTAGAAAAAGCGCATGATGTGAAAGCGCAAATTAAGGCGCTATTACAAACCGCTCAACAAGGGAAGATTTTACGTGAAGGGTTAAGTACCGCGATAATCGGTCGACCAAACGTTGGAAAATCCAGTCTACTGAATCATCTTTTACAAGAAGAAAAAGCAATCGTCACTAACATTGCAGGAACTACGCGTGATGTGATCGAAGAATATGTTAATTTACGTGGTGTCCCTTTAAAATTAATCGATACAGCAGGTATTCGTGAAACCGAAGATGTCGTTGAACGAATTGGTGTGGAGCGTAGCCGTAAAGCGTTAACGGAAGCCGATCTTGTTTTACTTGTTTTAAACCAAAGTGAAGCTTTAACGTTAGAAGATCAACAGCTGATTGAAGCAACACAAGATAGCAAGCGAATTATTTTATTAAATAAAACGGACTTAACACCACAATTGGACCAAGAGAAGTTACACCAATTGGTCGGAGAGACACCAATCTATGCGATTTCTGTCTTAGAAAATGAAGGCTTTGATTCGTTAGAAACAGCTATTGCAACACTATTTTTTGGAGGTAAAACTGGTGAAAAAGATGCCTCTTACTTATCTAATACACGTCATATCGGCTTACTCGAACAAGCCGTTCAAGCATTAGATGAAGTTTTACATGGCATTGAAATCGGCATGCCGGTTGATTTAGTCCAAATGGATATGACTCGCTGTTGGGATTATTTAGGTGAGGTCGTTGGAGATAGCGTTCAAGATGAGTTAATTACACAATTATTTAGTCAATTCTGTTTAGGGAAATAAGGAAGGAAGAACAATTCATGCAATATTATGAAGGTGAATCATTTGATGTGATTGTCGTAGGTGGCGGTCACGCGGGTTCAGAAGCGGCACTTGCAGCAAGTCGTATGGGTTTAAACACGATGCTTATCACATTAAACTTGGATATGGTAGCATTTATGCCATGTAACCCCTCTGTAGGTGGTCCAGCTAAAGGCGTCGTTGTCCGGGAGATCGATGCTTTAGGTGGCGAAATGGGTAAAAATATCGATAAGACATATATTCAAATGCGGATGTTAAATACAGGAAAAGGCCCAGCAGTCCGTGCTTTGCGTGCGCAAGCGGATAAACAAGCGTATGCAGCAGAGATGAAGCATGTCATCGAAAAAGAAGAACTATTAACACTTCGCCAAGGAATTGTTAATCAATTAATCGTTGAAGAGGGTGTTTGCCGTGGCGTTATTACTTCATCAGGCGCAAAATACCATTCAAAGGCAGTTATTATTACTGCTGGAACAGCTTTACGCGGTGAAATTATTATTGGTGAATTGAAATATTCCTCTGGCCCGAATAACTCACAACCAGCGGTCGCATTAGCGGATAACTTAAAAGAACTAGGTCTTGAAATTGAACGCTTTAAAACAGGAACACCACCACGAATTAAAGCAAGTAGTATTAACTATGATGTGACAGAAATTCAACCAGGCGATGAAGCACCGAATCATTTTAGTTTCTCCACCTCTGACGAAGACTATTTAAAAGATCAAGTGCCTTGTTGGTTAACATATACGAATCCAACGACTCATGAAATTATCCAAAATAATTTACACCGTGCGCCAATGTTTACTGGAATCGTTGAAGGGGTGGGAGCACGTTACTGCCCATCAATCGAAGATAAAATTGTCCGTTTTGCCGATAAAGAGCGTCATCAAATCTTCTTAGAACCAGAAGGCTTGAACACGGAAGAAGTTTACGTACAAGGATTGTCGTCTTCTTTACCAGAAGATGTGCAAATGGACGTCTTGCACTCAGTTGTTGGGTTAGAAAATGCACAAATGATGCGTACCGGATATGCAATCGAGTATGATGTGGTTGTTCCGCACCAATTACGTCCAACACTTGAAACAAAGAAAATTGAAAATCTTTATACGGCAGGACAAACAAATGGTACAAGTGGTTATGAAGAAGCCGCTAGCCAAGGTTTGATTGCTGGAATCAACGCTGCCTTGAAGATTCAAGGAAAAGAACCATTAGTTTTAAAACGCAGTGACGGTTACATTGGTGTTATGATCGATGATCTTGTTACTAAAGGTACGATGGAACCTTATCGCTTACTAACATCTCGTGCAGAGTACCGTTTAATTTTACGTCATGATAATGCCGATTTACGTTTAACTCAAATGGGTTATGATATTGGACTTGTAAAAGAAGAACAATACGCCGTATACAATAAGAAGAAAGCGACTGTGGAAGCGGAAATTGAACGCTTAAAAGGTATTCGATTGAAACCAACGGAAGCTTTCCAAGCATTCTTAGAATCAATTAATTCAGCAACATTAAAAGATGGAATTTTGGCCTATGAAATTTTACGCCGTCCAGAAATTAAATATGCTGACTTGGTACCATTCATGCCTGAAAAACCAGGAGAAGCTTTAACAAACAAAGAAATTGAACAAATTGAAATTCAAGTGAAATACGAAGGCTATATAAAAAAAGCAATGGAAAAAGTTGAAAAATTAAAACGTATGGAATCAAAACGTATTCCAGATCGAATTGATTACGAAGCAATTAATGGGTTAGCAACAGAAGCCCGTCAAAAATTGCAAAAAATCCAACCCGAAACGATAGCTCAAGCCAGCCGAATTAGCGGGGTCAATCCTGCAGATATCAGTATCTTAATGGTTTACATCGAACAAGGTAAGATTGCGAAAGTAGCAGAATAATATAAAAAAGCTTCTATTAGATGAGATAAAAATCTAATAGAAGCTTTTTTCTCCTTGATAAAGAGAAATGTTTCACGTGAAACAATAGGTAAAGCATGAAAAATCTGGAAAGTCTCAAATAATTCTACCTTTGTGATTAGTATAAAAGTTGACATTCTTTAATCATTATTATAAATTGGTTAGAAATATTGTTATATTATTAAAAAACAAGGAGGAATTTATTTGAAAAACCAAGAGATAGGTTTGAAAATTACAAATCGAAAAGTATCCAATAAATCAATCATCTTAAATAATCAGGAAGCGACACAACCACTAAAAATAGGATTAATTAATTTAATGCCACAAAAAGAGATTACTGAAGATCAATTTTTTCGTCTACTATCGAATAGTCAAGAAATGATTGAAGTTAAATTGATTAAAATGACAACCTATAAAAGTACCACGACCGATCCAGCTCATTTAGAAAAAAATTACCACACATTTTCTGAAATAGAAGCTGAACATTTTGATGGTCTGATTATTACGGGTGCTCCGATTGAAACCATTCCTTTTGAAGAGGTAAGTTATTGGGAAGAGTTAAAGCAAGTCATGCTTTGGAGTCAATCTAAAGGTGTCTCAACTTTAAATATTTGTTGGGGAGCACAAGCCGCACTGTATGTTTACTATGGGATTGAAAAAATTCAATACAAGGACAAACTATTCGGTCTTTTTTTACAACAGGCTCAAACGTCGAATCCATTGATGGCGAATTTCCCTAAAGAATTCTCTTATCCACAGTCTCGGCATACAGGCCTTGATTTAAAAAAAATCAAACAAGGTAGCTTTGAAATTATTGCTAAAAGTCAGGATTTGGGTCCGACAATTTTTACTTCGGATAAGAATCGAAATATTTATATTTTAGGTCATTTAGAATACGATACGGATACATTAAAAAAAGAGTATGATCGTGATCTCGCTCGTAATTTGTCACCGGAGTTACCTAAAAATTATTTTGCAAAAGATGATATAAATCAACCAATTATTAATAATTGGGAAAAGTATGCTCACTTATTTTACAAAAATTGGATCAAGTCATTATCAAAATAAACTGGGGTTTAAATTAGTACCAGTAAATCACCTGTGACCGTCTGTTAGTATCAAATTATTTTATAAAAATGATAAAGAGTATAAACTAATCGAAATCATTGATTTGTAAGCGCTTTTTATATCTTTTATTCAACGAAAAAACGGATTTTTGCTATTATGTATAATTTTTTTGTCATATCCGACTTGACAATTACTTTAAATAATTTATACTGAGGTTGTGGTTACTACCAGATTGAAAAAGCGTTTTACAAAATGACAGAGCATTTATTAATAAAAGAAAAGTGTAAAAAGTAATTATTATTTCATTCTCATCTTTCTTTTAGATTAAATGAATTCTGATATTTGTAAACGTTCTCTTCTAATTTGATAGTAATGCGTAAGAAAAAGTTGGCTTTTTGAATAAAGAAGTCAGTGAGGAGGAAACAGTAATGAGTATTATTGGAGTGCGAATCGATGGAAGATTGATTCATGGTCAAGTAGCAAACTTATGGACGACGAAATTAAATATTAGTCGTATCATGGTTGTGGATGACGAGGTAGCGGACAACGCAATTGAAAAGAGTGGTTTGAAATTAGCGACTCCTTCTGGCGTTAAGTTAAGCGTTTTACCAGTCGAAAAAGCAGCAGCAAACATTGTAGCAGGGAAATATGATTCTCAACGTCTACTAATTGTTGCACGCAGACCTGATCGTTTGTTGAAACTTGTGGAAGCTGGCGTTAAATTAGAAGAAATTAACGTTGGTAACATGTCGCAAACACCAGAAACAAGAGCAATTACGAAATCAATTAATGTAGTGGATGCAGACGTGGAGGCTTTCGAAGCTTTGAAAGCAAAAGGTGTTCGTTTAGTATCACAAATGGTTCCAAGTGACCGATCAGAAGACTTCATGACATTATTAAACAAATAGGAGGGAACATTCATGGCAATTCAATGGTGGCAAATTTTATTATTATCATTATATGCAGGTTATCAAATCTTAGATGAATTAACAGTTTACTCTTCAATGAGTTCGGCAGTTTTTGCGGGACTTTTTGCTGGATTAGTAATGGGCGATATCAAAACCGGTTTACTAATTGGTGGCTCAATGCAATTAACTGTTTTAGGTGTTGGAACATTCGGTGGAGCATCAAGAATTGATGCCAACTCAGGAACCGTTTTAGCAACGGCTTTCTCAATCGCTTTAGGATGGGATCCAGAACAAGCGATTGCAACAATTGCGGTACCAGTAGCAGCTTTAATGATTCAAATGGATATCTTAGGACGTTTTGCAAATACTTTCTTTGCACACCGTATCGATGCTCATATTGAAAACTTCGACTATAAAGCAATCGAACGTAACTACTTAGCAGGAGCACTTCCTTGGGCGTTATCACGTATGCTTCCAGTATTCCTTGCTTTAGCATTTGGTGGCGATTTAGTTGAAAACGTTGTAGCAATCTTAAATGGCGACTTAAAATGGTTAGGTGACGGATTATCTGTTGCTGGAGCTGTTTTACCTGCAGTCGGTTTTGCTATCTTATTACGTTACTTACCAGTTAAAAAACACTTCCCTTACTTAATCTTAGGGTTTGTGATTACAGCGTTATTCACTACATTATTCGGAAACATCCAACTATTGGGTGCAAACGTAGCAAGTGTAGTAGAAGAATACTCAGCAGTCTTAAACGGCTTACCAATGTTAGCAATTGCGTTAATCGGTTTTGCTTTAGCTGCCATGAGTTACAAGAACAATCACGCAACACCAGCACCAACACAAGGAACTTCAAATGCTTCTGCTGAGGGGGAAATTGACGATGACGAAATCTAATTATAAATTAACAAAAGAAGATTTTAAACAAATTAACCGTAGAAACCTTTTCACTTTCCAATTAGGTTGGAACTATGAACGTATGCAAGGATCAAGTTACTTATACACTGTATTACCACAATTACGTAAAATGTACGGTGATGATACAGAAGAACTAAAAACAGCAATGACTGCGCATGCACAATTCTTTAATACATCAAACTTCTTAAACACAATCGTGACAGGGATTGACTTAGCGATTGAAGAAAAAGAGGGAATTGAAGGAATTAGTACTGTTTCAGGTATTAAAACTGGTTTAATGGGACCATTCGCGGCTATCGGGGATTCAATCTTTGGTGCGTTAATTCCAACAATCTTTGGTGCGATTTCAGCAAACATGGCGATTCAAGGAAACCCAGTTGGGGTGTTCCTATGGTTAGCTGCTCAAATCGCTGTAATGGTTCTACGTTGGAAACAACTAGAATTCTCATACAAAGAAGGGGTTAGCTTAGTTACAACAATGCAACACCGTTTAACAGCTTTAACAGATGCTGCGACTTTAATGGGGGTATTCATGGTTGGAGCGTTAGTTGCAACAATGATCAACGTTAAAATTGCTTGGGCACCTGCAATCGGTGATGTAACATTAAGCTTACAAAACAACTTAGATATGATCTTACCTCGTTTATTCCCAGCATTAATTGTTGGTGCAGTTTACTGGTTATTAGGTAAGAAAAATATCACATCAACACGTGCAATTTTCATCGTATTAATCGTATCTATTGCATTATCTGCATTAGGCGTTATTTCAAAATAATAAGGGAGAGTACCTCAAATGAGTCATTTAGTATTAATTAGTCATGGAACATTTTGCGAACATTTAAAACAAAGCACAGAAATGATTATGGGACCACAAGAAACAATTCATACGGTTGCTTTATTACCGGAGGAAGGACCTGTTGAATTTCAAGCTAAATTAGAAGCTGTAGTGGAAAATTTAGACGAATACGTTGTTTTATGCGACTTAGCTGGTGGTACACCAAGTAACGTAGCGGCGAAAATGTTAATGACAGGTGCATCTTTTGAGTTGTACTCAGGAATGAACATGCCAATGGTCATTAGTTTTATTAACGGCGAAATGATTGGATCTAAAGCGGACCTTGTGTCAGATGCAAGAGAAGGAATTACATTTATTAACGACCTTCTAGTAGCTGATGACGACGACGAAGATGAATAAGAATTAGTGAAGGGCCACTTAACAAGGAGAATGCATTCTTTTGTTAAGTGGTTCTTTTTATTGAATCGCTTGAATTTTATTAAAATGTTGTTAAAGTCTGAAAGAATCAACATTTCCTGTTGACTAGTCATTTTTTTAATAGTAGACTTAGGTTGTGGTAGTAACCAGTTGATTGGTTGAAATTTGATTAACTAATAGGAAGATGGAGGAGATAATATGTATCAATTAGCAACAGAAGAACTTGTTAAAATGGGCGCTGAAATCACAACCCGTGAAATTCGCCAACAACCAGAATTATGGGCGGAAGCATTTGAAAATTACAAAGGTTCAGAAGAAAGAATTGCAGCATTTTTAAACACAGTTAAAGAAAGCACGACTGAACGTATCCGTGTTGTTTTCACCGGAGCCGGTACTTCTCAGTATGTAGGAGATATTTTAGTACCGTACTTAAGTCAACATGGTGATACAAGTAAATTCATTTTCCAAAGTATTGGAACAACAGATATCGTTTCATCACCGGAACAATATTTCTCAGCAGATGAAACAACCATTCTTGTTTCTTTTGCTCGTAGTGGAAATAGTCCAGAGAGTGTGGCAACGGTTGATTTAGCCAACAAAGTAATTAAAAATGTTTATCATATGACAATCACTTGTGCCAAAGAAGGTGCATTAGCAAAAGCAGCTGTAGGCGATGAGCGTAACTTGTTATTATTAATGCCAGAGCGTTCAAATGATGCAGGGTTTGCGATGACAGGTAGTTTTTCTTGTATGACATTAACAGGCTTATTAGTCTTTGATGAATCAAATAAAACAGCTGAAAAAGCAACAATCGTTCAAAATCTATGCGCTTTAGGTGAAGATGTTTTAAGCCGTGAAACAGAGATTCAAGCAATTATCGATCGTGATTTTGAACGTATCGTTTACTTAGGATCAGGTAGCTTATCAGGTTTAACACGTGAGGCGCAATTAAAAGTATTAGAATTAACAGCTGGAAAAATTACGACAGTCTTTGATTCTTCATTAGGTTTCCGTCATGGTCCAAAATCATTCGTAAATGAAAAAACATTGTTATTTGATTTCATTAGTAATAATACTTATACACGTCAATATGACGTTGATATTTTAGAAGAAGTGAACGGCGATCAAATCGCGGCTGGTATCATCGGTATTGGTCAAGCAGGCGATGTGAACTTCTCAGGTGAAAACTTTGTCTTGAAACAAGGAACAGGTCTTTTACCAGATGGGTACTTAGCTTTAGCTGGTGGCGTATTCGCACAAACCGTTTCATTGTTATCATCAATCAAAGTTGGTAACACACCAGATACACCATCACCAACTGGCACGGTTAACCGTGTCGTTAAAGGCGTAATTATTCACGAATACTAAAAATTGATTTTTGAGAAAAGAAGAGGAGAGACAAATATGTTACAACTAACAGCAGGTAAAAAAGCAGCAATGGATCGTTTATCAACAAAAGAAGGCGTTATTAGCGCATTAGCCATTGACCAACGTGGTGCAATGAAAAAAATGATGACTGCTCTAGGCGTTGATGCAACGGCTAAACAAATCGAAGAATTCAAATCACTTGTTTCGCAAGAGTTGACACCATTTTCTTCTTCAATCTTATTAGATCCAGAATACGGTTTACCAGCGGCGAAAGTTCGCGATGAACATGCTGGCTTATTATTAGCTTATGAAAAAACAGGATATGACGCATCGACTCCAGGACGTTTACCTGATTTATTAGAAGAATGGTCTGTTTTATCATTAAAAGAACAAGGTGCAGATGCCATTAAATTCTTGCTTTACTATGATATTGACGAAGATCCAGCAATCAACCATAAAAAACATGTCTTTATTGAACGCTTAGGTAGCGAATGTTTAGCAGAAGACTTACCATTTTACTTAGAATTATTATCTTACGATGCAACAAATGCGGATAACGGTTCTGCTGAATTTGCTAAAGTAAAACCACATAAAGTGAATGAAATGATGAGAGAATTCTCAAAACCTCAATACAAAGTAGATGTTTTAAAAGTTGAAGTACCCGTTAACATGAACTTTGTTGAAGGCTTTGCTGAAGGTGAAGTTGTTCATACACGTGAGGAAGCGTTACGATTCTTCAAAGAGCAAAGCGAAGCAACACACTTACCATTTATTTTCTTAAGTGCAGGCGTATCTGCGAAATTATTCCAAGATACATTAGTTTTCGCTAAAGAAGCAGGTTCAACATTTAACGGTGTATTATGTGGACGCGCAACTTGGAAAAATGGTGTAGCACCATTTATCGAGTCTGGTGAAGAAGCCGCTCGTCAATGGTTACGTTCAGAAGGAAAAGAAAATATTGAATCATTAAATCGCGTAGTAGCTGAAACTGCAAGCTCATGGCACGATAAAGCTGAAATAATCTAAGGTTGATTTTTCAGTTCAAATTGAGAGCTAAAAAGCGGGCCATTCTATTTTCAATAGGATGGTTCGTTTAATAAAGGAGAAATCAAAATGGCAACTTTTGAAATTAAAGAAGAATTTATGTTAAATGGGGAGCCTTTTAAAATCTTGTCAGGAGCAATCCACTATTTTCGCGTGCATCCTTCTGATTGGCATCATTCATTACATAACTTAAAGGCATTAGGCTTTAATACAGTCGAGACGTATGTTCCTTGGAATATCCATGAACCAAATGAAGGGGAGTTTCGCTTTGATGGGATCCGTGATTTAGTTGGTTTTATTAAAGAAGCTGAAAAAATGGGCTTGTACGTTATTTTACGTCCAACACCATACATTTGTGCGGAATGGGAATTTGGTGGCTTACCGGCTTGGTTATTAAATAAAGATATGCGTATTCGTTCAAGTGATCCTAAATTCTTAGGTTATGTTCGTGAGTATTACAAAATTTTAATGGAGCAAGTTGTTCCGTTACAAATCACGAATGGTGGACCAATCATTATGATGCAAATCGAAAATGAATACGGTTCTTATGGTGAAGATAAAGATTACTTACGTGCGATTAAAACGTTAATGGAAGATTTAGGCGTTAATGTACCATTGTTCACTTCAGATGGTTCATGGTTAGCGACATTAGCTGCTGGTAGCATGGTTGAAGAGGGTGTTTTACCAACTGGTAACTTTGGTTCACGCGGAAAAGAAAACTTTGCGGCTTTAAAAGATTTCCATGAATCTTATGGGAAAAAATGGCCATTAATGTGTATGGAATTCTGGGATGGCTGGTTTAACCGTTGGGCTGAACCAATTATCACTCGTGAAACGGATGAATTGGTTGAAGCATTGCGGGAAGTCTTGGAGCTAGGTAGTGTGAATTTGTATATGTTCCATGGTGGTACGAACTTTGGCTTTATGAATGGTTCTTCGGCTCGCGGCACACTTGATTTACCACAAATTACTTCATATGATTATGGAGCGCCGCTAGATGAGCAAGGCAATCCAACTGAAAAATACTATGCAATTAAAGACTTAGTCCACGAACTATTCCCTGAACTTGAACAAATGGATCCAATTGTTAAAGAAACAATGGAAATTATTGATGTACCACTAGCTAATAAAGTTGGTTTAGTCGAAGTTTTAGATGATATTAGTGAAAAGATTGTGACAAAGTACCCGCAACCGATGGAAAAAGTTGGTCAAAACTATGGATACATGTTCTATCGTACAAGTATTCGTCGTGAGGCAGAAAAAGAACATTACCGAATTATTGATGCGCGTGACCGTGCCAAAATGTATATAAACGGCGAACACATCATGACTCAGTACCAAGAAAAAATTGGTGAAAGTATTTACTTCGAACCAAAAGAAGAAATCAACCAAATGGATATCTTGATTGAGAATATGGGGCGTGTGAACTACGGTCATAAATTATTGGCAGATACGCAACGTAAAGGGATTCGCCAAGGTGTGATGACTGATTTACACTTTATCCTAGATTGGGAACAATATTCATTGCCATTTGATAAACCATTAACGCTCGATTATTCAAAAGACTGGCATGAAGGCCAACCTGGCTTCTATCAATTTAACTTTGATGCTGAGCAACTGGAAGATACTTTTATTAATATGCAAGCGTTTGGTAAAGGAATTGTGTTAGTTAACGGTAATCATATTGGTCGCTTCTGGAACAAAGGAGCAACACAATCACTTTATATTCCAAAAGGATTCTTAAATGAAGGCGCAAATGAAGTCGTGATTTTTGAAACAGAAGGGATTTATAGTGATAAAATCAGCTTTACCAAAGCACCAATCTTTGATTTAGTTGAAACAACTTTACATTAGAATAGCAAAAGGCGATGACATTTATAGTCATCGCCTTTTCTATCTATAAATGTTCTTATCTCTCATAATCAAAACGCTCTAGAAATAGCCTCTGATTGTTTCACGTGGAACATAAAAAATCTCTAGAAAAAGGCGAGTTTTGCTTGCATGATTGTTGAATTTACGTTAAAGTAATAACGGATCTGTGAAACATTTTTCTGTTTCACGAAGAAGAAAGGAAATAAGCGATGTTACCTGAAGAATTCAAAGAAAAATTAGAAGAGCAAGGGATTGTACTGAGTGAAAAGCAGCTTGGACAATTTGAGAAATATTTTGAGTTGTTAGTGTCGTGGAACGAAAAGATGAATTTGACGGCAATTACGGAAAAACGCGAAGTGTATTTGAAGCATTTTTATGATTCAATTATGTTGGCATTAGTTGTCGATTTTAATACTGAAGCGTCTTTATGTGATGTAGGTTCAGGTGCAGGTTTTCCCAGTATTCCATTAAAAATTGTCTTTCCGACATTACAAGTATCAATTGTTGATTCATTAAATAAACGGATTACTTTTTTAACGAATTTAGTGAGTGAACTCGGCTTACAAGGCGTCTCGTTATTTCATGATCGTGCGGAAACTTTTGCGCAATCAAAAGAGCACCGTGAAAGTTATGATTACGTGACGGCGCGTGCAGTCGCGCGTTTGAACGTCTTAACTGAGCTTTGCTTACCTTTAGTTAAGAAAAAAGGTTCATTTTTTGCACTCAAAGCGGCTAAAAGTGAAGAAGAATTACAAGAAGCGCAACCAGCAATTCGTTTGCTGGGAGGTAAGTTTATTGAAGATAAAGTTAGTTTCTTACCAATCATTGGCGATGAGCGTCATGTTTTAGTGATTGAGAAGAAAAAAGAGACACCGAAAAAATATCCGAGAAAACCAGGGTTACCAAACAAACAACCGATAGTATAGGAGGACAATTTATGGCCCGCATCATTTCAGTTGCAAATCAAAAAGGTGGCGTAGGTAAAACAACTACGACTGTTAACTTAGGTTCGAGTTTAGCATTTATGGGAAAGAAAATTTTACTTGTTGATATTGATGCACAAGGTAATGCGACAAGTGGGATGGGGATTCGTAAGCCCGATGTGACAAAAGATATTTATGATGTCTTAGTCAATGAAGTACCGATTCAAGAAGCGATTGTTCCAAGTTCAAGAGAAGGCCTAGATATTGTACCAGCAACGTTACAACTAGCTGGTGCTGAAATTGAATTAACATCTATGATGGCACGTGAATCGCGTTTAAAGTTGGCATTAAATGAAGTCAAAGATCAGTATGACTACATCTTAATTGACTGTCCACCATCACTAGGTCATTTAACAATTAATTCCTTTACGGCGAGTGATTCCATCCTAATACCCGTTCAATGTGAATACTATGCGTTAGAAGGACTAAGTCAATTGCTAAATACCGTTCGTCTTGTTCAAAAGCACTTTAACCCAGAACTGGAAATTGAAGGTGTCTTATTGACAATGTACGATGCGCGTACCAACTTGGGTGCAGAAGTAGTTGAGGAAGTTCGTCGCTATTTCCAAGAAAAAGTTTATGAAACAATTATACCGCGTAACGTACGTTTATCAGAAGCGCCAAGTCATGGCATGTCGATTATTGACTATGACATTCGTTCAAAAGGAGCGGAAGTGTATCAAGCACTAGCAAAGGAAGTGTTAGCGCGTGAAAAATAAAGGAAAAATTTTAGGTAAAGGTATCGATGCGTTGTTTCAAGATTTAGCAAGTCTAGAAGAGGTCGATGTTCAAACGGAAACCGTAGTTGACATTTCGCTCAATGAGTTGCGTCCAAATCCATATCAACCACGAAAAACCTTTGATGAGACCTCGTTGAAAGAATTAGCAAGTTCAATTGCTCACTCGGGTGTTTTTCAACCGATAATTGTCCGTAAATCCGCGGTTAAAGGCTATGAAATTATTGCCGGCGAGCGTCGTTTCCGTGCATCAAAGCTAGCTAAAAAAGAAACAATCCCAGCAATTATCCGTGACTTTGATGAAGAAGCGATGATGCAAGTCGCAGTTTTAGAAAACTTGCAACGAGAAGACCTCAACCCTCTAGAAGAAGCGGAAGCCTATAAGATGTTGATGGATAATTTGAAATTAACACAAGTTGAAGTTGCGACGCGCTTAGGTAAGAGTCGCCCGTACATTGCCAATTATTTGCGTTTATTAACGTTGCCACAATTGGCTAAAGAAATGTTACAAGATGAACGTTTATCAATGGGGCAAGCCCGTACGTTATTAGGTTTAAAAAACAAAGAAGAAATGCTAAAATTAGCTAATCGATGTGTCAAAGAAAACTTGACTGTTCGTCAATTGGAACAACTTGTTGCAGAGATGAATGAAGACAAGTCAAAGAAAAAGATTTCACGTATTATTCAAGAAAAACCTTACTATTTACGTGAGAGTGAAGACCGCTTGATGGATAAATTAGGTACAAGTGTTGAAATCAATGAGAAAAAAGGCAAAGGAAAGATTGAGATTGAGTACTTGTCGCAAAGCGATCTCACCCGCATCTTAGATTTATTGAATATTACATTCGATGAAGCATAATAACCAAAGGAGCTGACTACAATGTATGATTTGAGAGATATTGTTGAGATGAAAAAACCGCATGCCTGTCAAACAAACCGTTGGGAGATTATTCGCATGGGTGCCGACATCAAGATTAAATGCCTTGCTTGTGGTCAAATGGTCATGATGCCACGACGAGAATTTGAGAAAAAAATGAAAAAGATTTTAGAAAAAAGTAATCCAGAATAGAAAGAGGAATCAGAGATGGCATTAACAGCAGGAATCGTTGGTTTACCAAACGTTGGAAAATCAACTTTATTCAATGCAATTACAAAAGCGGGTGTAGAAGCCGCAAACTATCCATTCGCGACAATTGATCCAAACGTAGGAATGGTTGAAGTACCAGATGCTCGTTTACAACGTTTAACCGAGTTAGTGAAACCAAAGAAAACCGTTCCAACTACTTTTGAATTTACTGATATTGCGGGAATCGTAAAAGGTGCAAGTCAAGGAGAAGGACTAGGAAATCAATTTTTAAGTCATATCCGCCAAGTGGATGCGATTTGCCATGTTGTTCGTTGTTTTGACGATGACAATATTACGCACGTAGAAGGCCGTGTGGACCCGTTAGCAGATATTGATACAATTAACTTAGAACTTGTTTTAGCAGACTTAGATTCTGTTGTGAAGCGTCATCAAAGAGTCTCAAAGATTGCTCGTACAAAAGACAAAGATGCATTAGCAGAATTAGCAATTTTGGATAAAATTAAACCCGTTTTAGAAGAAGGTCTGTCAGCACGTTCAATTGAATTTACGGAAGATGAAGAAAAAATGGTTAAATCACTTTTCTTATTAACGACAAAACCCGTTCTTTACATTGCTAACGTCAGTGAAGATGAAGTGGCTGATGCAGAGAGTAACGAATATGTGAAGCAAGTTCGTGAATTTGCAGCGAGTGAACATGCGGAAGTCGTAGTTGTTAGTGCCCGTGCAGAAGAAGAAATTGCAGAATTAGATGATGAAGACAAATTAGAATTTTTAGAAGCATTGGGCTTAGAAGAATCTGGTTTAGATCAATTAATTCGTAAAGCCTATCATTTACTGGGTTTAGCAACTTACTTTACCGCTGGCGAACAAGAAGTTCGTGCTTGGACTTTCAAACAAGGGATTAAAGCACCTCAAGCAGCTGGAATTATTCATACCGATTTCGAACGTGGTTTTATCCGTGCAGAAACCGTTTCATTTGATGATTTAAGTCATTATGGGACGATGCAAGCAGCTAAAGAAGCTGGCCGTGTTCGTTTAGAAGGAAAAGAATACATTGTGCAAGATGGCGATGTTATGCTGTTTCGTTTTAACGTGTAAAACAGTTCTGCAACGCGTTAGTCGGAACGTCATTTAAAAAGGGGGCTATCAAAAGATGGAAACAGAAACAATTCGAGATTATGTTTCAGAAAACCGCGAATTAGAAAAGCAATTAACGAATAAAAATCAACAATACATCTTTGATTTAAAAAAATCATTAGATGCGGCGAATTTATCGGAAGAAGAAAAAGCCATTGCTTTGCACGATATTTTACCAGTGCTTGTTCAAGAGCAAAAAAGTGGGAAAACTGCTCGTCAATTATTTGGAACCGTTTCGGAACGAACAGAAGCGATTTTAAATAAACCGGAAGAAAAGAAAGAAACAACACCATTCTTCATGTGGCTTGATAATGCGCTTTTAATTTTAGCTGTCTTTGGTTTAATGCTAGGAACAATGGGCTTATTAATGAAAGACGCGGTCCAAGTTTATGGCGTAATTACACTCTTCTTAATGGCAGCAATCGGTGGTTGGGTATTTTACTTAATGTATAAATACGTTTACCGCTTCGAAAAACCAGGTGCAGATAAAAGCGAACGTTTAAAAATGTGGAAAATTATTTTAATTTTAGCTGGAGCCTTTTTAGCTTGGATTACTTTAATTGGATTCTCTGCATTAATCCCACCGGTAATTAATGTGATTTTACCACCAGTTGGTTTACTATTAATTGGTGCGGCAGCTTTTGGTGTGCGTTACTACTTAAAGAAAAAATACAATATTGTCGGCAGTTTGGCTTTACCTAAAGGCGAAGCTCCGAAAAAATAATTTTCAGATAACTCGAATGTTAATCGAATGAATGTAAAAATTCATCGGATAATGTTCGGGTTCTTTTTTGAATCTTCGTCTTTTTGTTTCATAACACTTGAAAATAATGAGTTTTCTTTAATATTCGGAAACGGATAGTTGACAGACAATCAGATTTTTGCTATTTTCTATAACAATACAAAAAAACAAATAATTTGAGGAGTGGTTACAGCAATGTCCAACTGGGAAACGAAATTTGTAAAAAAAGGGTTAACGTTTGATGATGTTTTATTAATTCCAGCAGAAAGTCACGTGTTACCAAACGATGTCGATATGAGTGTGCAATTAGCAAAAAATATCAAATTAAATATTCCGATTATTAGTGCCAGTATGGATACAGTAACTGACAGCAAAATGGCGATTGCAATGGCACGTCAAGGTGGTTTAGGCGTGATTCATAAAAATATGAGTACACAGCAACAAGCCGATGAAGTTCGTAAAGTAAAACGTTCAGAAAGTGGCGTTATTATTGATCCGTTTTTCTTAACACCAACACATTTAGTGGCGGACGCTGAAAAATTAATGGCAACTTACCGTATTAGTGGTGTGCCAATTGTTGATACATTAGAAAATCGTAAATTAGTCGGAATTATTACAAACCGTGATGTCCGCTTTGTAACAGATTATAATATTGAAATTAACGAAGTGATGACCAAAGAAAATTTGGTGACAGCACCCGTTGGTACTTCTTTGAAAGAAGCAGAAAAAACATTACAAAAACATAAAATTGAAAAATTACCAATCGTTGATGCAGAAGGTCGTTTAAGTGGTTTAATTACGATTAAAGATATTGAAAAAGTAATCGAATTTCCAAATGCAGCGAAAGATGAACATGGCCGTCTATTAGTCGCAGCAGCAGTTGGTGTGACAAGTGATAGTTTTGAACGTGCAGCGGCATTATTAGAAGCAGGGGCCGATGCGATTGTAATTGATACTGCACATGGTCACAGTGCGGGTGTGTTACGTAAAATCAAAGAAATTCGTGAAAAATTCCCAGAAGCTACCTTGATTGCCGGTAACGTTGCGACAGCTGAAGGAACAAAAGCGTTATATGATGCAGGCGTTGATGTAGTGAAAGTTGGGATTGGACCAGGTTCAATTTGTACAACCCGTGTCGTTGCAGGAGTGGGTGTACCACAATTAACAGCAATCTATGACGCTGCTTCCGTTGCACGTCAATATGGCAAAGGCATTATCGCTGATGGCGGAATCAAATACTCAGGTGATATCGTTAAAGCATTAGCTGCCGGTGGATTTGCGGTAATGTTAGGTAGTATGTTAGCAGGAACCGACGAATCACCAGGTGAATTTGAAATTTACCAAGGCCGTCGTTTTAAAACATACCGCGGAATGGGTTCACTTGGCGCAATGGAGAAAGGTTCAAGCGATCGTTACTTCCAAGGTGGCGTCAATGAAGCCAACAAATTAGTTCCAGAAGGAATCGAAGGTCGTGTTGCGTACAAAGGAAGTGCCGCAGACATCTTATTCCAAATGATTGGTGGCTTAAAATCAGGTATGGGTTACGTTGGTGCAGCAAACTTAAAACAATTACGTGATGAAGCACAATTTATTCAAATGAGTGGCAACGGACTAAAAGAGTCTCATCCACATGACGTCCAAATTACCAAAGAAGCACCAAACTACTCCGTGCAATAAGAGGCTATCTCTGAAGTGTCTAATGACGAGTGATAAGTAAAGAATCGTTTGAAAGTGTACTTTACTTTCGAAAGAATCTGGCTTATCACCGAGTCATTGCTTCAGAAATGCCGTTTAAGACTAAGAGGCTATAAAATAAGCGTCTAGGATTGAGTAATAAGCAAGAAATTGTTCAAAAGAGTTTTTTTCTTTTGAAAAAATTTCGGCTTATTACCGAAATCCTGCTTATTTTATGCTGTTTAAACAAGAGGCTATAAATACATTGTTCAGCTACGATAAATAAGAAATCTTCTGGAAAGAAAGTGTGTTATTCACTTTTTTCCAGAAGATCTTATTTCAGAGTAGCTGATTTATTTATGCCGTTTAAATAAGAGGCTATAAAATAAGCATTCTGGAATGATTAATAAGCAAAAAAACGTCAATCAAAGACTTTGATAGTCTCTGCTTGGCGTTTTTTTAATTTTTTTTATTGCCAAAACTTCTTAGCGATTGCCTGACCTTGGTTAATTTTAGCCCATTGTTGGTCAATGGATAGCTCATTTCCACCATCACAAGAAGCAAAACCGCATTGGTGTGATAAGAATAAACGCTCTTTTGGTAAAACATCGCTCGCTTTTTCAAGCAGTTGATAAACACGTTCTTCATCATCTAAATGGGCAGTTTTACTGGAAAGAAGTCCGAGTACAACTTCAACTTCTGGACGGTCCTTTAAAACAGAAAGAGCGGAAAGTTCACCTGCGCGTTCATCATCCCATTCTAAGAAGAAACGGTCATACCGTTGATCACGTAAGAATTTTTCGGCAATTGATTCATAACTACCGCTAGCCGCATGCCGACTTTCATAATTTCCGCGACAATTATGCGTCCAAACTTTTAATCCAAGTTCATGCGCAAAATCAGCTATATTGTTATTGATTGCGATAAAAGCATCTGCCAACTCTTCTAAACCATTGTTTCCAGCAGTGAAGAAGCTTTGTTCATTATCCTCGGAAAATAATTCCCATAAACAGTCGTCAAATTGAATGATTTGACCGCCAGCTTCTTTGTATTCGACTAAAAATTCTTTGTAAGCTTGGATTAAACCTTCTTTTAAGGCATCTTGTGTTTTGTAAACTTGTTCTTCACCGTAAATTTGGTTCATAATTGCTAATTCAGTATAGGCATGAGCCGCACCCCAAACCGTGATTTTAATAGGATGATCCTTGGTCTGTGCTTTCAATTGTTTGTATAAAGTAATGAAGTGATGATTTTTACCTGAAAGAGGTGCGGTAATTCGAATGCCAATGTCTTTACGTGTTTCGTAAATACCACCATCGAAATCTTGGAAAGTGTACCCGCTATCTGCAATAAAGCGTTCAATGCCTTCAAAACCCCAAACAAAATCTAAATGCCACATTGATCGAGAGTATTCACCATCGGTAATTACAGGAATCTCTTCCGTAATTTGTTTTTCAATAATCTTAGCAATTTCAGCAGTTTCGGTTTCTTGATACCCGATGAAATCATTATAAAATGGATATTGAATATCATCGCGTACTTCAATTTTATTTTTATAGTCTAATAAATTAGTTGGTCGTAGTAAAGACCCAACGAGTTGGAACCGTTCTTTAGCCATAGTAATACCCTCCAATATAGTTGCAATAATTTGATAGCATTAGCATACCAAATAAACCCTAAAAGAAGTTATACTTATTAATATCAGCTAGCTATAGTTTTAAGCTATAATCATATGATAAAAAAGACTGGAACACTGCCTCTTAGGCACGTTTTTCCAGTCTTTTTTCGTTTAAACTTTTCGAGAGTCATTAAGGCTAAAATATTGATAGAGTGGACGTTCGCTGAATTGGAACATTTCTTCAATCGTTAAAAATTCATAGTCTTGCGCTTTAAGGTTGTCAATGACAGTGGCTAAAGCATCGGCTGTTGCTTCTTGAATATCATGCATTAATACAATTCCGCCAGGATGCGAGGTTTGATTTACCATTTGAATGACAGACTTGGTATTTTTTGTTTGCCAGTCTAAAGAATCAATGTTCCATTGGATAACAGGTTTTCCGATTTGTTTAGCGACATCGGGATTAACCGCACCATAGGGTGGGCGAAAGGTGCGTGGTAAAATTCCCGTGGCATTGAAAATCGCTTTATCTGTATCACGGACCTCTCTGACGACTTGTTCTGCAGTTAAGGCAGTTAACTGTGGATGAGAGTATGAATGGCTTGCTATTTCATGTTCATCCTTTTGAATTTGATTCACGATTTCTGGATATTCTCTCGCATTTTGTCCTAATAAGAAGAAAGTCGCTTTGACGTCTTTCTCAGCTAATACTTTAAGAACTTGTGGTGTGGTTGCGGCACTAGGGCCGTCATCAAAGGTTAATGCAATATATTTTTTATTCGGGTCAAGAGCAGGCGCTTCTTCTTTAAAAGCGGCTGGATTGACTAAATCATTTTGAATAAATGGTCGAATTTTATCGTAAGGTAAAGTGATTTTAGAAACGCCGGTATCATTTTTTGGCAGTGTTATTTTTAGTTCATCGGGTGTATAAGTTATTTTTGATTCCCAATTAATAATTGGTAGGTTTAAGACCGCATCGATAATCTTTTTAGGTTCTTTCGCTTCATCTAAAATTTGTTGCTGAATAACTTGGTGAATACCTAATAAATTGGCTTCTTCTGCAATTAATTCTTTACTTGTGACCGGTTTACCTGTTTTTTGATTCATATACATTGGTGCCCCTTTTTCGGTGGCCACTTTATCAAAATTATTTTTATCGACTTGCCATTGATAAGTGTCAACTTTTATATGATAGGCGCCCAGTTGTTCTGTAAAACTTTCTGTACCCAACCCGGCAATTAAAACAGTAGGATGTTTTGCTTTTTGTTTATCGGCAATTTGCTCAATCATTTTTTTTGATTTCTCATTAAAATTGGGAATTGGAAAGCCTTTGTCTTCTTTTGGTTGGTAAATGATTTCAGTGATATTTCTTTTTTCGTGAATCTCTTCTGTTGTTTCAAAGCCGCTTTGAGCTTGTAATTTTTGAGTACTCGCAATTAGCGCTTGTTTTTCGCTAGCAATTCTATCTTTTAGCGCTTGCTGTTCAAAAAAATGCTTAACAAAAAATCCTGCTGTAAGAGTGATCAGTAGTAGAAATAGCGGGATTCCAATACGGAAAAGCCATTTTGAGCCACTTTTTTTCTTTTGAAGAGCGCGAAGCTCGCTTCGTGATTGAATTGGTTTTTGTTCGTTCATTGGAGCACCTCGACTTTGTACATAGTTGTTAATAATGTAACATTATTAATATATTTTCTCAATTAAACGTAATCAAAATTTAAAAAAACTTCTTCAGTTTTTTTATCTGAAGAAGTTTTTTAGACTGCTAAAAGCCAATAGATTTATTTTTCGATTTTAGTCATACCGCCCATATAAGGAACAAGTACTTCAGGGATAGTAACGCTGCCGTCTTCGTTTTGGTAGTTTTCAAGAATAGCTGCAACTGTACGACCAACTGCTAGGCCAGAACCATTTAATGTATGGGCGTATTGGATTTTTCCATCTGCATCACGGTAACGAATCATGGCACGACGCGCTTGGAAGTCCTCACAGTTTGAACATGAGCTAATTTCACGGTAAGTGTCTTGTGCTGGAATCCAAACCTCAAGGTCATATGTCTTAGCTGCTGAGAAGCCCATATCGCCAGTTGAAAGTGCCAACACACGATAAGGTAATTTTAATTTTTGTAAAATACTTTCGGCATCAGCTGTCATTTTTTCTAGTTCATCATAAGACGTTTCACTTTTACTTAGTTTCACCATTTCCACTTTATTAAACTGATGTAAACGAATCAAACCACGAGTGTCACGTCCTGCGCTACCAGCTTCTGAACGAAAAGCTGGACTCAAAGCGGTGAAATAAATCGGTAAGTCTTTTTCGTCTAAAATTTCTTGACTATGATAATTTGTCAAAGGCACTTCAGCGGTTGGAATTAGTGTTAAGTCTGTGTCCGCTAATTGGAAGACATCTTCTTTAAATTTTGGAAATTGACCGGTTCCAAACATTGCTTGGCTGTTAACAGCATAAGGCGTTAACATTTCTGTATAACCGTGCTCATCAACGTGTTGATCAAGCATAAAGTTGTATAAAGCTCTTTCTAACCGTGCTCCAGCGCCTTTGTAGAAAACAAAGCGGCTACCAGAAACTTTTGCACCGCGTTCGAAATCTAAAATATCTAAGTTTTCTGCGACTTCCCAATGAGGTTTCGGTTCAAAATCAAAGTCTCTTGGTGTGTCCCAACGACGGATTTCGACATTATCTTCTTCATCTGCACCTAATGGCACACTATCATGCGGCAAGTTCGGTAGAGTCGTTGCAATTTCTTGCAGTTGTGCATCGATTGTTAGAATTTGTTGATCGATTTCTTTAATCTTTTCACCAACGACTTTCATTTCGTTGATTTTTTCAGAAGCATCTAATTTTTCACGTTTTAACTGTGCGATTTCACCAGAAACATCATTGCGGTATTTTTTTTGTTCCTCAGTCTGAACGAGTAGCGCACGACGTTGTTCATCTAGACTAATAAACTTTTTTAAAACATCCGCCTTTACACCACGAGATTGTAATTTTTGTTGAACGAAATCAGAATTTTGGCGAATCATTTTCATATCTAACATTTTTATACCCTCCTATATATAGTAAATAAAATAAAAAAACTATTCCATCCCACGCTAATAGCTTGGGACGAAATAGATTATTCGCGGTACCACCCAAGTTCGACAAACTGTCGCCCTTGTATCTCTTGTAACCAAAGAGTAGGTCTTTCTTTCAAAAGAAGCAATAAAAGAATTGGATTCTGTGTTTAACTATACTGATTCTCACCAACCATCAGCTCTCTACTTATATAGAAGAAACACATACTAGATTCTCTGCTTAATAGATATATTTTGTTTTAGCATAGCGGAAAACCAACCTTTCGTCAACTATTAATCAATAATTTGACTTTTCTGTCGAATACCAAGTGGTAAATGGATGATAAAGGATGTCCATTGTTGATTCGACTTGGCATAAATATAGCCACCATGAAGGGCAATAATACTTTGAGCAATGGCCAAACCTAAGCCAGACCCACCTGTTTCTTGTGAGCGAGACTCTTCCACGCGGTAAAAACGATTGAAAAGGGCATCTAAAGCATGCTTTGGAATCATTTTTCCATTATTTTTAACGGACACAACAACTTCTGTCCCGATTTTTTCAATTGTAATCATAATTAAGGTTGCATTTTTCCCATATTTTAACGCATTAGTAATTAAATTATTAAACACCCGTACCAATTTATCGGTATCACCTGTCATTAAAATTTGTGGACAATCGGACTGAACTTGAATTTCTACAGATTTACGAGAAGCTTCCAACTCAAACTCAATCGCTAATTGTTCTAAGAGTTGGACCATATCAAAGGTGGTTGTGCTAATTGGTGTATCAGGTTGTCGAACTTTTGTATATTCAAAGAGATCTTCGACTAAAGATTTCATTTGCTTCGCCTTAACGTACGCGATATGCGTATATTTTAATAAATCTTCTTTTGAATGATATTGCCGGTCTTCAATTAAACCTAGATAACCAATAATAGACGTTAATGGTGTGCGAATATCATGACTGACATTGGTAATTAGCTCGTCTTTTGATTGTTCAATACGACGCTCTTCTTCAATAGCCGCCACAGTACTGTCGACGAGACCATTAATACTTGAGACTACCCGATTTAAATCACCACGTAATTCAAAAGGAATCCGGTGATCGTAATTGCCTTCAGCAATGTAATGCAATTCCGAAATGATATGACGCAATTGCATTTGACGGTAGCGACGAATAATTCGCCATGAGAGAATGAAAGCATCTAATAGTAAGAAGAGAGGAAGTAAGATACTTTTACCGCTTAAAAAGATTGTTGAATTAAAATTACGTACAAAACTATTACGTGATTCAAAAATCGCATCATTTAGAGAGGGAGAACTATTTATAATAGAAGAAAACAAAACAATGATCGAAACGTTAATTAATAGTAGTAAAATAATTGTAATGATTCCTTCTGCAAACAATTCGCTAATTTCTCTAGAAGTCAGTGTAATTCGTTTCTTGTTTTCAAAGCTGTTATTTGGCATCGATTTTATATCCAACTCCCCAAACTGTTTGAATGATTTTCTCGCCACCAGTTGCCTCTTCAATTTTATCGCGTAGATGGCTCACGTGAACCATGACGGTTTTAGCAGAAACAACACTTTCTTGTTTCCAAACGCGTTCAAAAATTTCGTCTGCGCTAAATACGCGGCTTGTATGTGAAGCAAGTAAGTATAAAATCCCGAATTCAAGAGCAGTTAATTGAATGGCAACACCATCAACAGTCGTAACCTCATGTGAGTCACGATTGATAATTAATGAACCAACTTCTAAAATCTCTGGTTGATTTTGTTCTGAAGACATTTTTGTTCTGCGTAATAGTGATTTCACACGAGCCATAACTTCTAATGGATTGAAAGGTTTTGTGACGTAATCATCTGCACCAGCTACAAGCCCTTTGATTTTATCCATATCAGTTGTTTTTGCAGTTAACATAATAATAGGAATCTGAGAATCTTCTTTACGAAGAGTTTTAACAACTTGCATGCCGTCTAACTCTGGCATCATGATGTCTAGAATAAGTAATCCTAATTCAGGTGTGGACCGTACAGTATTTAAAGCTTCTTGACCATTGTAAGCTTTTACGGGTTCGTAGCCCTCATTTTGGAGATAGATACTTAATAATTCAACAATTTCTTTATCATCATCTGCAACTAAAATTTTCATAACGTAGCCTCCTAGTAGTTTTATCTATCCTCATATTATCAAAAAAATCAAAAAATAGATAAAATAAACTTCATTCTTTAGGAAAACTGAGGAATCAATAGTTGTCGTGGTCGATGAACTTTACTTTTTGACGAACATTAGGATGTTATAATGACATATAATCCGTTTTTAAGTTATGTTAACGCTCATAATGAGCCTAGAGCCTTCGCATGAAAAGGGTTAAATCAAAACGTTGATATAATAGGCTTTTTGTAGTTGACGTAGCAATTGAAAGTTGGTATATTATTAGGTATTGGGATTGAAAAAGTGGTTATTTATCTCAGCTATATTTTTTAAGTTTTTTATAAAAAACGATTGACAAACATAACGAATGTTTGGTAAGATGTTCAAGTCGCTGTTGATACAGTGCAATATCTTATTCATGAGTTTTTAAATAAAGATAAAAAAGTAGTTGACAGCAACTGCTCAATCTGATAAGATATAAGAGTTGTTGACAAAGCAACAACGTAGACCTTTGAAAACTGAACAAAGCAAGCAAAACAAACAACAAACGTGTAGAAT